>JAUUYK010000088.1 GCA_030588285.1 Kiritimatiellales bacterium | reverse complement strand
GAGTAAGCGTGGTGAGTCCCGCCGATTTATGAACCTATTTAGTAACACTCAGGTCCAAGGGGTCTCGAACTTCCCGTTGCACCGATTCTGTGCAGGTTTTTTACCACAGAGGTACAAAGACACGGAGCAACAGGACTCTCCGAGTCTCCGTGACCTCCAGCAACGCGGGTGGTTGAAAAACTCGCTGAAGGGGAAATTAACCACGAAGGCTCGAAGGGCACGAAGAACAGAATAATTTAGACGTAGATTTTCTTGGTGCTCTTGGTGTCTTAAGCGCAGCGGGTGTTTGAAACCCAACGGGAAGGGAATTAATCACGAAGACTCGAAGGACACGAAGAACAGACTGATTTGGGTGTAGGTTTTCTTGGTGCTCTTGGTGGCTTAAGCGCAGCGGGTGGTGGATTTATTTTCTGTTCGGTCTTCTATGTTTTTCCCTTTTGACTTTTTCTCGTGGGTTTTTAAGCGGACCTGGTCGGTGTTTTTAGGGGTGTTTTTAGGGGTGTTTTTGCGGGGGTTTTTCGGTCAATTTTCTATGCATAATCGGTGTGCTTGTTTGTACCTTATCTAAATAGTACTAAAATTGTTATAAAAGGCTTGTGCGGGTTCGGCCTTCTGTTACGGTGTGCGCAATTAAGACTATTTAGGTATGGTATTTTTACCGAGGTTAACATGTTACGGATTACAAAAATTACAGACTACGGTTTTATTTTGCTGGCACACATGGCCAATCAAGGGAGGGAGGAGTTGCATAATGCTAAAGATCTTTCTGCCATTATCGATGTTCCGTTGCCAACGGTGAGTAAGGTGCTCAAGATTTTAACGCAGGGTGGGATTCTTAAATCGCATCAGGGCAGTAAAGGGGGCTATTCGCTTTCTAAGCAGGCTGACCAGATTAGTGTGGCCGAGATTATCGAGGCGGTTGAAGGTCCTTTGGCCATTACAGAATGTTCTACCATCGAGGGGTGCGAGCGCGGCTGCTTAGTGAGCAATAGCTGGCAGAAAATCAATAAATCGGTGATCGTCGCGTTGCAGAAAATAAGCCTTGCGGATATGTCGGACGGTTAACGCCGGATTCTCTCGCGATTAAATTTTGCATCGGAACCGATGCACGACCTTTTTACATTAGGATATACATGAAGATTGAAGACGAAAAATCTTTCGATGAACTCACGGATAAGGACTATAAGTACGGTTTCGTGACCGATATCGAAAGCGATAGCCTTCCGCCGGGATTGAGCGAAGAGATTGTTCGCGAAATTTCCAAACGCAAAGAAGAGCCGGAGTGGTTGACGGAGTGGCGCGTGAAAGCCTTTCACCACTGGCTCACGCTCGATCCGCCAACTTGGGCCAAGGTTGAATTTCCGCCGATCGATTATCAGGCGCTGAGTTATTATTCAGCCCCGAAGCAAAAAATCGATGGGCCGAAGAGTCTTGATGACGTCGATCCCGAATTACTTGAAACCTACAAAAAATTAGGCATTCCACTGGGGGAACAGGAAGTTTTAGCCGGGGTTGAATCGGCGCCGAAGGTGGCGGTGGATGCGGTGTTCGATTCCGTTTCTGTGGCGACCACCTTTAAGAAGAGTCTGAACGAAATGGGTATTATTTTTGGATCTTTTTCGGAGGCGGTGAAGGAACATCCTGAACTGGTGAAGAAGTATTTAGGCACGGTGATTTCGTATAAGGACAATTATTATGCCACGCTTAATTCGGCGGTCTTTTCCGATGGATCGTTTTGCTACATTCCCAAAGGGGTTCGTTGCCCCATGGAGCTTTCTACCTATTTCCGAATTAATGCGGCGAATACGGGACAGTTTGAACGGACGTTAATTGTGGCCGAAAAAGGTTCATATGTTAGCTATCTAGAAGGGTGTACGGCTCCGAAACGCGATGAAAATCAGTTGCACGCGGCGGTGGTCGAATTGGTGGCTCACGAGGATGCACAGATTAAGTATTCCACGGTGCAAAACTGGTATCCCGGCGATAAGGACGGGAAGGGCGGCATCTATAATTTTGTTACCAAACGGGGTCATTGCCGTGGCGATAATTCCAAAATTTCGTGGACACAAGTGGAGACCGGTTCCGCCATTACTTGGAAATATCCGAGTTGTGTTTTAAAGGGAAATAACTCGGTCGGCGAATTTTATTCGGTTGCGGTAACCAATAATCATCAGCAGGCTGACACCGGCTCGAAAATGATCCACATCGGGAAAAATACCAGTAGCACGATTATCAGCAAAGGCATCTCGGCGGGTCGGGCGCAGAGCACCTATCGCGGTATGGTGAAGGTGGTTGAAAGTGCTGAAAATGCGCGCAATTTTTCGCAGTGCGATTCGATGCTGATTGGCGATAAATGCGGGGCGCATACGTTCCCTTATATTGATGTGAGCAATCCGACGGCGCAGGTGGAACACGAAGCGACAACCACTAAAATTGGCGAGGATCAGATTTTCTACTGTAATCAGCGTGGGTTGGATACGGAAGAGGCTGTTGGCCTGATCGTGAACGGATTCTGCAAGGAAGTATTTAAAGAACTCCCGATGGAGTTTGCTGTGGAAGCCCAAAAATTGTTGGGCATCAGTTTGGAAGGCTCGGTTGGATAACCATGAATTCACCGACTTTTAGACGTCGGATAATCTGAAAAACCGGTGGATGAGAATATTTTGAATGGAGAATTAGAATGGCGTTACTTGAAATAAAAGACCTGCACGCGAATGTGGCAGGAAATAAAATCCTGAAAGGGATTAATCTAACCATTAATCCGGGCGAAGTTCATGCTATTATGGGGCCGAATGGTTCCGGTAAAAGTACGCTTTCAAATGTGCTGGCGGGCAACGAAGTCTACGAAAAGACGCAAGGCGGAATTCTTTTCGATGGCGAGAACCTCGATGATTTGGTGGCTCATGAACGAGCGCGGGCGGGTCTATTTCTGGCGTTCCAATATCCGGTCGAAATTCCCGGCATCAGCAATATGTATTTTCTTAAAGCGGCGGTGAATGCGGTTCGTGAATATCGCGGTGAAGAGCAACTCGACGCCATGGACTTTCTCGACCTAATTGAAGAGAAAAAGAAGATTGTTAATATTCGCGAAGACCTTTTGGCGCGCGCGGTGAACTCCGGCTTTTCCGGTGGTGAAAAGAAGCGTAATGAAATTTTTCAGATGGCAATGCTTGAACCGAAACTCGGCATTTTAGACGAAACCGACTCGGGTCTTGATATCGATGCCCTGCGGATTGTTTCCGACGGAGTGAACGCTCTGCGCAGTCCGGATCGCGGATTTCTGGTGATCACCCATTATCAACGTTTACTCGACTATATTGTGCCTGACTTTGTGCATGTAATGGTACACGGACAGATCGTGAAAACCGGCGGAAAAGAGCTGGCACTGGAGTTGGAAAACGATGGCTATGCTTCATGGGTTGGCGAAGAAGGCCCGTAGTGCATGTCGACGATTAAACGTGAATTTTTGAATACTGAAGGGTGCCGGTTTAGGTTGGTATAATTATGAATTTTAATAAACAACGCGAAAAGGCGGTGGCGGACTTTAACGAGCGCGGCTTCCCGACCACAAAAGAAGAGCTGTGGCGATTTACCGATGTTTCTCGGATGGCCAATACCGAGTTTTCCAACGAGTGGAAAACGAGTACTTTATCGTTTGAACCGACGGGAAAAATTACGGTGGTTTTTGAAAATGGAAAACTGTCCGTTGAAAAATCGAATTTTAAAAATCTACCGAACGGGGTATCAATTGGCTCTATCTTGGATTTGGCCGATTCTCGCTTAGGAACATTGGCCGATACCCAAAGCGCATTTGTGGCGGCCAATACCGGCCATTTTTCGGACGGCGCATGTATTGAAATAAGCGAGGACGTTGAATTAGACGAACCGATTCATCTGGTCTTTTTGGCCGATGTCGATGGGGCGGCGTTTCACCTGCGAAATTTCATCTCCTGCGGAAAAAATGCAAAGGTCACGGTGCTGGAAGAATACATCGGGGCATCGAGCGCAACCTATTGGACGAATGCGGTGACGGAAGTTTTTGTCGGCGACGGCGGATCGGTCGACCACTATAAGGTGCAACAGGAAAGTAAAACGTCGTATCATTTTCAAACGGTGGAAGCGCACGTGGGGGCCGATGCTGTTTTTAGCAACCATGTGGTCACACTGGGGTCGGCACTCGGACGCAACGATATTCGTGGGAAGCTGGCGGGGAAGGGCGGCTTGGCCATTTGCAACGGGATTTATTTGCTGAATGAAAAACAGCATTTCGACACTCATCTTTTCATGGATCATGCCGTGCCGGAGTGCAATAGCCATGAGTTGTATAAAGGGATTCTCGATGAAAAATCGCGCGCTGTTTTTTGCGGGCGGATTTTGGTTCAACCCGATGCTCAACAAACGGATGCGATTCAGTCGAATAAAAATCTGTTGCTGAGTCGCGGGGCAAAAGTGAATACGCTGCCCCAGCTCGAAATTTATGCCGACGATGTGAAGTGCACCCATGGGGCAACGATTGGGGAGCTCGATGAAGTGGCACTCTACTATCTGCAAACTCGCGGAATTGATCCGGAACGTGGCAAGGCCATGCTGACCTTTGCTTTTGCCAACGAAGTGTTGGACGAGGTGAAAAATTTGGTGGTCAAGGCGAGGATGGAAGCGCTGGTTCACCACTGGTTAGAAAAGGTTTCTGCATGAATAATACTGCTCAATATGATGTTGTTTCGATTCGCAACGATTTCCCGATCTTAAAACGAGAGATCCACGGAAAACCGCTGGTATACCTTGATAACGGCGCGTCGGCTCAACGTCCGGTTCAGGTGATTAATGCCATCAAAGAGCTATACGAAAATAACTATTCCAACGTGCATCGTGGCGTCCATACGCTGAGTCAAGAATCGACGAATCTGTACGACGACGCCCGAGTGGCCGTTCGTGGTTTTGTGAATGCCGCCTGCGTTCATGAAGTAATTTTTACCCGCGGCACCACCGAGTCGATTAATCTGGTGGCGCAGTGCTATGCCCGCCCGCGCTTGCAGAAAGGCGATGAAATTTTGATCACCCACATGGAGCACCACTCCAATATTGTTCCGTGGCAAATGGTTTGCGAACAGACGGGCGCGGTGCTCAAAGTTGTGCCCATTTCTGATAAGGGCGAATTGGATATGGACCGCTTTGCCGAGCTCCTCTCTGAAAAAACAAAGTTGCTTTCGGTGGTGCATGTTTCTAACGCGCTGGGAACGGTGAATCCGATTAAAGAAATGATCGATGCCGCGCATGCCATCGGGGTTTCCGTTTTGGTCGATGGCGCGCAGGCCGTTCCGCATATTCCCGTGGATGTTCAGGCATTGGATGCTGACTTCTATGCCTTTTCCGGT
>JAUUYK010000110.1 GCA_030588285.1 Kiritimatiellales bacterium | reverse complement strand
TGAACGCCATCTAAAATTAGAATAAGCGGCACCTTTACTTGGTCCAGTAAGTCGCCCAATTCAGTTTCATCTTTAATCAATGCTTTGGATCCCGACGAATGTTTATTCATTCGCGACCGGTTATTGCTGCGTCCAAAGTTTGATCCGCGTTTTTGAAATGGTTTGTTTCCATCTGCCATAATTAAAGCACCTCATTAAAAGAAGGGCGTAATATTATGTATTCCCCCGATTTTATCCACTGAGATCTTCACCGAATTGAAGGTCGGTCGTTTAATCAGACATATTCTTCCAGTGCTTTGAGGCACTCTTCAATCGTAATTTCTTTAATACACGGCCAATCAATATCGCAGAAGCGCGGGTCGTCGCATTGGCAGAGCTCTTTTTTGCTAAGAATCGTTAAATTCTCTTTTCGCAGCGGTTTCCAGCGTTCGGGAGGAGTGGGGCCAAAGATGGTTGCAATGGGAATATCGGTGATCGAGGCTAAATGGGTTGGCCCGCTTTCATTGGAAAATAGGAGATCAGCTCGTTCGAAAAGCGCGAGCAAGAGAGTTAGTTTATCGGCCAGGAAAAAGGAGTCGTCCGGGTGTTTCATGTGTTGTTTGAGCTCTTTCACAAAATCAAAATCGCCGGGGGCACCAATAAAACAAACCTTCATGCCGCATTCGATGAGTGCATCGGCCACAAAGGCAAATCGATCTTTCGGCCAGCATCGATGGGCTAGCCCAGCACTCGGATGAATGACGGCCAGTTTTTGACCGTCGGCGAGATGGTTGGCCTTTAGCGTGGTTTCGAGTCGCCGAGCATCGGCGGCCGGAGCTTTGAGTTGGATCGGTTCGGGCGGTTCTGTTTGTCCAATGGTTTGCAGTAGACAGGCCATTTTATGAGCTTCATGTTTTTCAGAAACGGGTTCGGCGACAATTCGATTATAGACAAATTTACGGCTAGAGGTGTTGCTGGCAATGCGCCGCGGGGAAAGGGTGAAAACCGCAAAAGTGGATTCGGTGATGCGCGCCCGAATAAAATAGACGGCCTGGTAGCGCTGGAACGGCAAGCGACAGAGCATGCGGGCAAAGCTTAGGAATTGGATGAACGTTTTGCGGGTCTTCTTGTTGTGAGCATAGGGAATGACCTGCTTTACGCCGGGGATCAGTTCCGCCAGTGGGGCGTGCTGTGTAGCGACGTAGAGGTCGATTCCTTCCTCAAAATAAGTGGCCAGAGCCTGAATGGTTGGCATCGAAAGAATAAAGTCGCCCATGTGCTGGTCGGTCATAAAAACCGCCACACGTTTAAGGGAAGAAGACAAAGGTTTTTTTTGTTTTGTACTCATTGGCCATAGTATTTATCTGAAAGCGCCATTCTCGTATAGTTTAAATTACTTAGAAGTCCTGACTCTGCGTGAGTATCTGCTTTTAATCGATAAACCCATTCGCTACCGTCCAGTGTTTTAAATCCACGGACAAAATCATGCCAAGAATAGACTCAGTCAACGAACCGATGCCGCCGGTGATGATCCTTTGCGGAGGGCAGGGCACACGCTTGCGCGATGTCACTGAACTGCTACCGAAACCGATGGTTCCCGTTGGACCGCAGCCGATTCTCTGGCATATCATGAAAAGTTATGCGGCCTTTGGGGTAACCCGCTTTATTCTCTGCCTCGGCTATAAGCGTGAAGCCTTTACCAACTATTTTCTTAACTACCACGCCCGGGCAAGCGACATCACCATTAAGCTGGGGAAAGAGCAGGAGATTATCTATCACGGTAGCCACGGCGAAGAGGAGTGGGAGGTCACGTTGGCCGATACCGGAGATCGCACCATGACCGGCGGGCGAATCGCTCGGGCGGCGAAATACTTAAAACCTGAAGATAAAGAATTTTTCCTGACCTACGGTGATGCCGTCGCTGATATTGATATCGGTGCCGAACTTCAGCAGCATCGTAAACTCGGCAAAGCACTGACGGTTGCTGCCGTTCATCCTGCGGGCCGATTTGGCCAGTTAACCATGGACGATGCGCACAATGTGGAACGGTTCGAGGAAAAGCCGCAGGCCGAGCAGGGATTTATTAACGGTGGCTATATGATTGCCGACCGTAGCCTGCCGGAGCGCTACCTTTCAACTGATGAATCGCTGGTTTTTGAAACCGGACCGATGAATAAAATTTTGGCCGATAGCGAAATGACGGCCTATCCCCACGACGGATTTTGGCAATGCATGGATACCGCGCGCGAACACGCAATGCTGAACGAACTTTGGGATCAGCGCGTCGCACCGTGGGTTAAATTCTGGAAATAAATTTTAGTAGGAGAGCATAAACATGGCTGATGCAGACCAACTTAGAAGTGAAATTTTAGAAAAGGTGAAGGCCTTCTATTCTGCCTATCACGATAAATCGGGCGAAATTTTTGTACCCGGTAAAAGTCGGGTTAATTATGCCGGACGCGTATTCGACGAGAAAGAGCTCGTCAGCCTGGTCGATTCGTCATTGGACTTTTGGCTGACCGCCGGACGCTACTCCGAAGACTTCACCGGAAAGCTGGAAGACTTTTATGATGTAGGCGATGTGATTTTGGTCAACTCCGGCTCGTCGGCCAACTTGCTGGCCGTTACCGCACTCACCTCGGAATCACTCGGAGAAAAGCGTCTGCTTCCTGGCGATGAGGTTATTACCGTTGCCATGGGCTTTCCGGCCACCATTGCCCCGATCGTTCAAAACAACCTCATGCCCGTCTTTGTGGATGTGGAAGTGGGGACCTATAATATCGATGTCTCTCAATTGGAACGGGCGATTTCTCCAAAAACAAAAGCCATTTTCATTGCACATACCCTCGGTAATCCGTTCGATTTGGATGCCATCACAGCCTTTGCCAAAGAGCATGACCTTTGGCTGATTGAAGACAATTGTGATGCCCTCAGCAGTCGCTATCGGGGAAAATTGACCGGCACCTTCGGGCATATTGCGACCGGTTCATTTTATCCGGCGCATCATATCACCACCGGCGAGGGCGGGTGCGTGATTACCGACGATCCGAAATTAGCGCGAATCATTAAATCGCTCCGCGACTGGGGGCGGGATTGCTACTGCGAAGGCGGCGAAAATAGCACGTGCGGCACTCGCTTTACCAAGCAGTATGGAACATTACCGAAAGGCTATGACCATAAATACGTCTATTCCCATATCGGCTATAATCTAAAAATGACCGATATGCAGGCCGCCATCGGAGCGGCGCAAATGGATAAACTAGACGGCTTTACTGAAAACCGAAAAGCCAACTTTAAACGAATCACCGAAGGACTTAGCGATCTAGAGGACTTTTTTATTCTGCCGAAAGCGACACTCCATAGCGATCCCTCTTGGTTCGCCTATATTCTAAGTTTGCGAGAAAATGCACCGTTTAGCCGAGTCGGTTTAGCGCAATACCTCAACGAAAATCTCGTTGAAACGCGCGACCTTTTTGCCGGCAATATTTTGCGGCATCCCGGCTTTATGAACATTGAGCATCGGGTCGTTGGCAGTCTTGAAAACACCGACTACATCATGAACAACACCTTCTTTACGGGCGTGTATCCGGGCATGACCGAAGATAAAATAAGCTATCTCGTCGAAAAAATTCATGACTACGTCAAGGAATTTTAGGCGTGGCTAATCCGATCAAAATTAAGGCCAAGGTCGTGGACGTTGTTAAAAACGACGACCTAGTGGCCTCGTATCGTTTTGAACCACAGGGGCGGGTTCCGAAGTTTCAACCAGGACAGTTTTTGCATATTGCTTTAGACGATTTTAAGCCGGGCGAACAATGGCCAGAATCTCGCGTATTTTCCATTGCCTCCGCGCCGTCCACACGCAAAGAAGAACTCTCGATAACCATCGCTGCGAAAGGCAAATTTACCCAACGCATCTACGACACACTTGAAGTCGGTTCGGAATGCTGGCTAAAACTCCCGTACGGCCAATTCACCTTTCCGGCGGATAAGCACTTAACGTTGGTGGCCGGCGGAGTTGGCATCACGCCATTTCTTTCGTTACTCCGGCAAATGCTAGAAGAAAAATCAAAACAGGACGTTACGCTATATCTCGGCGTCCGCACCGAAGCGCACCATCTGTTCCTCGAGTTTTTAGAACACTGCGAAGCGGAATTGCCGAACTTTAAATTAAACCTGTATAGCGATGATGGATCGTTGAGTGGAGAGAAGGGAAGGCTTGATATTGACCGGATTTATTCGGATACCCCATCGAGATCGACCTTCTACCTTTCCGGTCCGTTGGATATGATTCAACGGTTTCGCCAGCGGCTGCTTAATTTGGGCATTCACCCCGACCACATCATGGTTGATGACTGGGAGTAAAATTTGAAAGCATCGGACTATATTGCGGATGAACTGCATCGACAGGGCGTCACCGTCGTTTTTGAAATGATCGGAGGAATGATTACCCACATCATCGATTCCGTGCATCAAAAGGGACAGATTCAAATTGTTAGCATGCACCACGAACAGGCCGCCGGATTTGCCGCTGAAGCGGTTGGTCGTATGAATGGTATTCCGGGTGTTGCGCTGGCCACGAGCGGGCCGGGAGCAACGAACCTCATTACGGCCATCGGTAGTTGTTATTTCGATTCGGTTCCAACGGTTTTTATTACCGGCCAGGTTAATACCACCGAGCTTTCTTCGGGACGTGAATTACGACAACAAGGTTTTCAGGAAACTGATATTGTCTCTGTGGTTAAACCCATCACCAAAGCTGCATGGCAATTGGAAAAAGTCGACGATCTTCCTCGCATGCTGGATAAGGCGTTTAAGCTAGCGGTAGATGGTCGTCCTGGCCCTGTGCTGGTCGAT
>JAUUYK010000006.1 GCA_030588285.1 Kiritimatiellales bacterium | reverse complement strand
GGGGCCGATGCACAGGCGGTGGCCTATGTTCCGCTGAAGCTCGCAGACAACAACATCATCTTTGGCGTGGGGGCCGATTCAAACATTAACCAAGCGGCCGTGCGCGCCATCATTGCCGGCCTCAACCGTATCGCAAAAAAACAATAACCCACATCAGCAAGACGTTCTCGAAGAAAGACCCTGAACGCAGAGCGTTCTTCTCAACTTCGTGACGAAAGAATTTAAGGGAGTAATTAAAATGAATTTAAGTGGACATACCAAACCGTTTGCCGTGCTGGGCCACCCGATTGGGCATACGCTCTCACCAGTGATGCATAACGCCTCAATGCAAGAACTCAACTTCGATGGAATCTATCTTGCTTTGGATGTGCATCCCGACCGTTTAATGGAGGTACTCCCCTCAATGGCACAGATGGGATTCGCCGGGATTAATTTGACCGTGCCGCACAAAGAAATTGCATTCCACGGACTAGAAAAACTAGACGAAAGTGCACAACTGCTGGGCGCAGCAAATACCGTTGAATTCACCGAAAACGGAATGATTGGGCATAATACCGATGGCTACGGCTTTCTGAAAGCGCTAGAAGAGGCCTTTGGAAAAACCGTCGAGGGCGATGCTGTATTTGTGCTAGGCTGTGGCGGAGCGGGGCGAGCCACAGCACTGATGGCCGCAACAAAAGGGGCTAAATCCATCGTATTGGCCGATATCGATGCCGAGCGGGTGCAAAAGCTAAAGGATGAAATAACAGAACTGACCCCTCACGTGAAAGTCATCCCATGCTTAGAAAAGGCGGCGCAAATTGAATTATGCCGATCGGCTAATTTGGTGGTGCAGGCATCTCCGGTGGGCATGAAAAAGAACGATCCGTCCTTACTTCCGCCCGAAGCGTTCTGCAAAAGACAACGCGCCTTTGATCTAATTTATATGTATCCCGAAACCGCCTTCTTGACCACCGCGCGCGAAGCGGGGGCAGATATTGCAAATGGCCTCGGCATGCTTTTACATCAGGGCGCCCGCGCCTTCGAAATTTGGACCGGAACCGAGCCGGATGTTCCAGCCATGCGCAAAGCGTTGGAAATGGCGGTATATAAATAAAAAATCAGGGTGGATAGCGAATGAACTTTATAGATTGGTATTTCACATGCGTGGTATTTGTATTCGGAGCCTGCTTCGGGAGTTTTATGAATGTATGCATCTATCGCATTCCGGCCGAACTTTCGGTGGTTAAACCGCGATCACGTTGCCCGAAATGCATGACCAATCTAGCGTGGAAAGATAATATTCCAATCTTCGGTTGGCTCTTCCTCGGCGGAAAATGCCGCTACTGCAAAGCGCCCATTTCCGCCCGCTATCCCACGATCGAGTTGCTCACAGCCCTTTTATTCGCCGCGATCTGGTTCCGCTTTCCGTTTGATCCCATTGTGGCTCCCTATAGCTTGCTGGTGTTTGGCCTTATCTTCGGCAGCATGGTCGATATCGACGAAATGTGGATTCCCGATCGCGTCACCATCGGCGGAATGATCGTTGGCCCCATCGCCAGCTTTTTGGTTCCCATGATGCATGGAACTCAATCGAATCTCGACGGGCTGATTCAATCGCTGATCGGACTGGCTGTGGGATTTGGTTCATTATGGACCGTCGGCATAATCGGCCGACTTATACTAAAGAAAGATGCCATGGGATTTGGCGATGTAAAACTGATGGGCGCACTCGGTGCTTTTCTGGGATGGGAAGCCGTCATCTTTATCGTATTCATCTCATCACTGCTCGGCACCATCATCGGCGTTTCCTGTATTACCTTTGGCAAAAAAGAGTGGCAGAGCAAGATTCCGTTTGGTCCCTACATCGCCTTGGCCGCTATCATCTGGATGCTCGGCGGTTCCGCCGGATGGGAAATCTATCTCAGTTGGATACAAAACACGGCCTATTAATCTGCCGTTAAACCCAACGCGATCGCTTACGCACAAAGCGCGTGTGATAAATATCCTTGAGGTTAAGACAAAAAAAAAGCTCCCGGTTAGGGAGCTTTTATATTTCCACTCGGTGGAAATTTTTAGCGAGTGCGACGGCTATTAGCCAAACGCTTCTTCTTTTCGCTGGGCTTTTCGTAGCAACGCTTCGCGCGCATTGTTTTGAGAACGCCTTCTTTATCCAATGCTTTTTTCAAGCGACGGAGAGCGCGATCCACATTTTCGCCGCGACGTACTTTTACTTCGCAAGTTTCTTGTGCCATATCTAATTTCACCTCCCGAATCAGTTCGGGGTTATAAAAACAAGTGCGAGAAGGTAGGGCAGTGCTCCATCGAAGTCAACTGGAATTTATAACCGGTCGTATCGCGCACGATTTTAGGTAGATTCACTGTTTAGATCTTGTACCCATAAGAGGTTGACATATTTTTCCCATTTTATATCTTCCTCGGCAGTACACGGCTCCCCACCGAGCCTACGAATCCTATCAGGGTGGCCCTGAGGGTTGTTTAAATAAAGAGTACCGAAGCAGGGGTTCAGCGATTGAACCAGATTTCGGATACGGAGTTTCCGGTTTAAATTTCCGAAAGAATCCCGCCACCCGATGAATTAAATTCTCTCATCTGCTAGCCGCCCCCTTCTTTTGTTTTTTTTTATTCCACGCTCCCTATCGGAAACAGCATCGGAGTTTAAAAAAGGAAACGTGTAATGAAAATTCAGGAAATAAAGAAAGCCAGCGGTTTATTATTCTTCATGTCTATCGCGGTCGGAGCACTGGCGATCGATGATGACCGAATCCTGGCCTTGGAAAAACAGATGGTTTCGGCCCAAGCCGAGATCACCTCGCTCAAAAATGAGCGAAACGAACAGAACGATCTCGCTTCGATCGAAAAGAAAGAGAGCCAATTCACGTTCGGGGGCTATGGTGAAATTCACGCCAATTTCGAAGAAAATGGCGACAGCATGTTCGATATCCATCGTCTAGTCATGTATGTGGGCTACGAATTTGCGGATTGGATCAGATTAAGCTCCGAAGTTGAAATTGAGCACGCCTATGTAACGGGCGGGGGCGGCGGGAGTGGCGGCGGCGAAATTTCGATTGAACAACTCTATGTTGATTTTCTATTTGCCGATTCCGTTAATGCGCGGGTCGGTCGGGTGCTTGCGCCGATCGGCATTGTTAATGAAAAACATGAACCCACTTTATTTCTCGGCGTGGAACGCCCGAATGTAGATAAATATATTATTCCCTCCACGTGGTCGCTCGATGGCGCGGGCCTCTTTGGTTCACCGCTCAGTTGGTTGAGCTATCAGGCCTATGCCGTTGCCGGACTGCAAGGTTCTGAATTCGACGAATCAAACGGAGTGCGAAAAGGGCGCAACAAAGAACGTCAGGGTTTAAACGATCCCGCCGTAACCGGTCGGTTGGATTTTTTCCCAGTGGATAGCCAAGATCTACGCCTCGGGCTCTCCGGCTACTACGGCGGAACGGACAATGCCAATAAAGGCGGTGGCGGTTCCGGCGGAGTTGAAAACACCTTTGCCCTGTATTCTGCCGACTTTGAATACGACATTTCTCGGTTGCGTTTTCGCGGCCTCGTGGCACATGGATTCAATTCTGATGCCGAGGCACTGAATACCGCCTACGGGAACGAGGCCGGGAATGAAATCTTCGGGTGGTATCTTGAAGGTGGCGTGCGCGTGCTACCTGGCTCGTGGAAAAGTGGAAAACTAAAAGAAGCAGATGTGATTCCGTTTGTCCGTTATGAGCAATACGATACGCAGCATGAAGTCCCGACCGGAGTGGTGAAAAATGGAAAGAACGATCGCACCGAGATCACGGTGGGGATCAATTTCCCATTAACCGCCCAATTTGTGATGAAGGCCGATTATCAGTTCAAATATAGCGAAGCCACGGCAGGAAACCCCAACAACCTGTTCAATCTTGGCATGGGCTGGGTATTTCAGTAAAATCGATCGCATGAATCTTGAAGTCCGGACGGTTGAAGTCATGCTCACGCTCTACTGCCGTGCCCACCACGGCACGAAGGAAGCGCTGTGCTCCGACTGCGCCGGACTTTTAGTTTATGCCCGCGAGCGCATTAAAAACTGCCCCTTTGGGGCTGACAAGCCGGTTTGTAATACGTGCACCGTGCATTGCTACAAACCAGAACCGCGCGAGCAGATTAAACGGATCATGCGTTATGCGGGGCCACGGATGCTAACCCGCCACCCGAACCTTGCCCTCCGGCACCTACTGCGCTCTCGCCGAAGCTAAACTTCGTCTTGCGAATCCGACATCAAGAGTCTCCGTTCGACCGTCACAATCCCCCGCCCTACTCAGGAATGCGTTCGAAATAAACCACCCCTGCGCGGCTACAAATCGTGACGATATAGTTTTCAAGCATCCGGCGTCCAGCTCGCGCCGGAGAACTATTTACGGGTAAAAGTAGGGTCGGAACTTTTCGAAAGACCACATCGACAATACTCACCTGCTTCGTGCTGTTCACCTTAATATCGCTCCGCGCAAAATGATAATCCCCTGCAAAATCCAGAACAATCGGGGTCGATTTTCCAAAAATGGCCCCTTCTACCACGAGACCAAATCCCGGTTGGTTCACAATTTTCGCCTCGGTCATTAACAAGTCCCGATGCGGAACATAGGGGTGTGATGCGGAAAAACTAACGGTTTTAGCGTTAAAATTGAACTGCACATATTCAAAGTTTTTTAACCAGTCATAGCCCATCACCGCTTCGATTTTTGGAACCTTAACCCCCCGGGCCAGTGGACCGAGCGAGTTCATCGCCATACGAACATAAAGCGGGCTATTTTCGACAAACAGCTGATCAATACGAAATTGGGTTACGACCGCCGCATAGCCCGGAACATCGCCCGTGTTATAGCTCCCGCGATACGGAATATTCATCTCGTCCATGCCCAGAAAAACCGCGCCAAATTCCTGCGATGCCGAAAACTCCAACCAGGTCGTTGGCGAACTGGTATCCAATAAAGCATTCATCTTCATGCGGGGCGAACGCCCGCGGATTCGAATGGCTGGAACCGTTCCTCCTTTCAGCAGCTTCACCGAGACCAGCTGGTTGGCATGGAGTCGGGCCGCCCCTTCCATGCCGATTCCACCCTTAACGGGATAGGCCGAAAATCCATAGTGCTGGGGCGGTTTGGCATGCGAGAGATAGGTGTTTTGTTGCATTTCCGGCAACACCGATTCCTCGGTCGAATTAGTTTGAGAAGAGGTGCTGCATCCGGCAAGTACTGCGGAGGCAAGAAGGAGAACATAAAATTTAATATTCATAAGGGTTGTTATCCGGTCTATTTGGTGGTGGAGGGCGCGTTCTTATCGTAGGTGTCGAGTAGGAGTAAAATATCGCTCGTTCCTTCAGAAAGGCAGGCCATAAAAAGAGTATCGGTCAAAGCAAACGTCAGATTCATCCCTGGGGCAAGATCCGGAGCATCATAGCGCCAGACTGGCCAAACCGCATGCTTGCCCAGCAGGGTCAACTTTTTATTTCGCGACTGCTCCAGTTTCCAGCGCAACCACGGGCTTCGCCAACCGACCCAGCTTACCGCCGCCCAGCTTTTTTGTTCGCCCGCATAGTGACGTGGAATATCCGCCACCGAAATTTCAGATGAAGCCGCCAACGCAGTCCACGAGTTCGAGCCGATCAACTCGCTTAGTGAGGTTTCCGCTCCGAGCGCCTTATCCAATTGCCCGCAAACCGGACTTTGCAAAAGTTCCTCCAGAGAGTCGACGCGAAAAACAAATGAAGCCCGCGAGGGGATGGCCTCGCTAACGGCTCCGGGAATGAAGGGCTGATAAAAGGAATAAACGAACGTGGCAACCGCAAAAACGGCGCTCAATACGATCACCCCTATGAGCCGAAGTTGGATCATACTTTAACCGTTCCAACAATATCCGCGACCGAACGATGCCCCTTTTCAATCAGGTAGCTTTCGATGCCGGAAATCACCCGTTCAA
This sequence comes from Kiritimatiellales bacterium, assembly GCA_030588285.1. Next base: position 5,874 of record JAUUYK010000006.1, on the reverse strand, counting down.
TCGTGGTTGGATCCACAAAATTCGCCGTCCCAACGGCCACGGCCGTGGCCCCAGCAATTAAAAATTCAATCGCATCTGCCGGCTCAAAAATTCCACCCATCCCAATGATGGGGAGCGTTGTGGCCTGCGCCGCATCGAACACCAGTTTGATGGCAATCGGTTTAATCGGTGGCCCACTGAGTCCGCCAAATTTATTGGCCAGCTCCGGCTTAAGGGTATCGATATTGATCGCCATTGCCGGCATCGTATTCATGATCGCAATCGCGTCCGCGCCGCTATTTTCTGCGGCCTTTGCAAAGGCGCCAATATTAGGGACATTGGGGGCGAGTTTCGGGATAATCGGTTTTTGGGTTCGGCTACGCACCAGATCAATCACCCGCGAAAACGAATCGGTCTCTGTTCCGAAAGCCGAGCCGCCTTCCTTCACGTTCGGGCAGGAGAGGTTTATTTCGTAGGCTGTAACCGTTTCTTCGTCGTCGAGCAGGTCCACCACGGTTCCGTAGTCTTCCATACTTTTTCCCCAAATATTAACAATCACCGGCGTGTCGTATTGAGCCAGAAACGGAATATATTTATCAATAAAACCCTGTGCGCCCGGCCCAGGCAGGCCAATTGCATTGAGCATGCCACCGCGGGTTTCAAACGTGCGCGGGGTGGCATTTCCACTATTTTCCTGCGGACAAATCCCCTTCACGGTAATCGCGCCCAGCCGGTTTAAATCCACCAGATCGGCGTATTCCGGCCCATAGCCAAACGTCCCCGAAGCGACCGTTACCGGATTCTCCATTTCCATCGAACCAATCTTAATTCTTAGATCAACACTCATTCTAAATACCTATTTTTAAACCCCGAAAGACACGAACCACACGAAACGAACCAGGCCTAGTTTCGCATATGTAGTGTATTTCGTGATTAGTCCTCCCACATAATTTCTCTAGATTCAAAAACGGGGCCGTCTTTGCAACAGCGCGCCCATTCCCAACCCTCGGCCGTTTTACGTTTAATCACGCAGGTCAGGCAAGCGCCGACGCCACAGGCCATATTTTCATCCATAGAAAGCCAGGCCGTGAAATTGTGCTCCATCGCACGGTCGCCCATCGCCTTCAACATGGGCCCCGGCCCGCAGACAAAAAGTTCCAACGATTCAACCTCCTGCTCCGCCATCCACGGATCAAATGCATCCGTCACCAACCCCTTCGTTCCGAGCGATCCATCGTTGGTCGTGGGTCGGACATCCCAGCCAAGGGCCTTAAATTCCTCTACACAAAGAATATCCTCCGCCGTGCGACCACCAAAAAAAGCGACGCCCTTAACCGGGAGTTCCTTCGCCTTCAAAAAGAGCGCAGCATTTCCATACCCTCCGGCCACCAGCACAGGCAAACGCCCGGCCTTCAGCTCTGGATATCCGTTGCCGAGCGGACCGATAATATCGACCGTGTCACCGACTTGCAGCGGGATCATAGAATCGGTTCCGCGCCCGACCGGTTTATAGAGCACGCAGACGCCTTCGGCATCGGCTTTATAAATACTAAACGGCCGGCGCAAAATACGTTCCCCAAGAAGAGGAATCTTTAGATGCAAAAATTTTCCCGGTTTCACCAGTGGCCCAATGGCCGGCGCCGCAAGGCGCAGAATTCGGTATTCACCCTGGAAATTGTCGTGTTCGAGTACTATAGCTTTTTCTTGTTTCATAATGGCGCAGGATAATGAGGATTTCCCCAAAGCAGGTCAAACCTTTCCAAAGACAGGAACCACGGTGGCAACCGTTATGGCCGAAACCAACGACGGCGATCAAGGGCGGGCACTACCCCAGTGCTCCCGCGCCAGCTCTTTATTTTGAAACCAAATACTTTTTCGACCACACAATAAGGGAACAATATCTGCTTGTAAAAAAGCACAGGGATTGTTTTATTACTTCTTATAAAAAGGGGATTTTTAATGCCAGGAAAGGACGATCAACAGAAAAAAACTCCACGCATTCTCATTGTCACACCCGAGATTACCTACCTGCCTGAGGGCATGGGTAATATGGCAAATAAATTTTCGGCGAAAGCCGGTGGATTAGCCGATGTTTCGGCCTCCCTGGTCTCAGCCCTTTATGAACTGGGTGCCGACGTGCATGTGGCTCTCCCTCACTATCGTAAAATGTTTCATGTGGATATCGGAAACTTCATCGACGACGAGCTTTTGATCTATAAAAGCAAACTCCCCAACGATCGAATTCATCTGGCAGAAGATCGGATTTTTTATTATCAGGATCGCGTCTACAGCAACTCTGAAGCCACCGACCTGAAGATCGCCCTCGCCTTTCAGCGCGAGGTTATCAACAACATCATCCCAACGGTTAAACCCGACCTGATCCATTGCAACGACTGGATGACGGGGCTGATTCCCGCCGAAGCGCGTATGCTGGGCATTCCCAGCCTGTTTACTTTTCACAATATTCACACGATCAAAACCACGCTCGCGCACATCGAAGACTGCGGGATCGATGCCGCGGAATTCTGGAGCAACCTCTACTACAACTGGCCGCCCTATAACTACGAAGAGAGCCGCGATCGCAACCTCGTTGATCTACTCTGCAGCGGCATCTTTAGCTCGCATTTTATCAACACCGTCAGCCCGACCTTCATGAAAGAGATCGTTGAAAATCAACACACCTTTGTGCCCAACAACATTCAAGTGGAAGTGGCCAGCAAATATCACGCCGGCTGCGCAAGCGGCATCCTCAACTCCCCCGATGCCGCGTGCGACCCCGAAACCGACAAACACCTCATCGAACGCTACAATGCCGCCGGACACGTTGCCGCGAAACAAAAGAACAAAGTCTACCTCCAAGAGCGACTCGGGCTCGATATTAACCCCAATGCGCCCATGCTCTTCTGGCCTTCGCGCCTCGATCCCGTGCAAAAGGGGTGTCAGCTGGTTGCGGACATTCTGTTCCAAGTGATTGATAAATACACTGCGGAAAACCTTCAAATTGTATTCATCGCCAACGGCGAATTTCAACAGGTTTTCTACGATATTGTTCATCAGCACGACCTATATAATTGCGTGGCGGTCTGCGATTTCGACGAAGCACTTTCGCACATCGGATTTGCCGCCTCCGACTTCATGCTCATTCCGTCCCTCTTCGAACCCTGCGGCCTGCCGCAGATGACCAGCGCCATCTATGGATCGCTCCCCATTGCCCGCGACACCGGCGGCCTACACGACTCCGTTACCCACGTGGATGTTAAAAACTCCACCGGCAACGGCATTCTATTTGAGTCCTACGACAGCGGAGGGCTGGCCTGGGCCATTGATCAAGCCATGGAATTTTACCGCCTTGATGACCACGCCCGCAGCACCCAAATTGAGCGGATTATGCAGGAAAGCAAGGAACGCTTTAACCACGCGGTCACCGCTCAGTCCTACATTGATATCTACCAGAAAATGCTAAACCGTCCGTTAGTTAACGAAGTTTTTTAGAATACAAACTAGGCCAATTTTATGAGAGACCCTAAGCTTGAAAAACTTTCCGATGATCCTTGGCTAGAACCCTTTCTCGGACAAATCGAAGAACGAACCTTACATATTAAACAGGTGGAAGAACGGCTAACCGGTGGCACCCTTTCGCTGAATGAGTTTGCAAATGCGCACGAGTATTACGGGCTCCACTTCCGCAATAACCAATGGACCTTCCGCGAATGGGCCCCCAACGCCTCGGCCATTTATCTCGTCGGCGATTTTTCCAATTGGGAGCAACGCGATGAATTCGCACTGCACTATGGCGATGGCAACGGAGTTTGGGAAATTGACCTTCCCGCGGAACGGCTCAAACACGGCGAGCTCTATAAACTAAAAATGTATTGGCCCGGCGGCGAAGGCGAACGACTTCCGGCGTACACCCGCCGCGCGGTTCAAGACCCAGAAACCTATATTTTTACAGCACAAGTCTGGCACCCAGAAAATCCCTATGTCTGGAAATTCCCAACGCCCGCAAAACCGACTGGCGCTCCGCTCATTTATGAATCACACATCGGCATGGCGCAGGAAGATGCAAAAGTTGGTTCTTATCAGGAATACAAAGACAAGATTTTGCCGCGCATCGTGAAAATGGGATATAATACCATCCAGTTCATGGGCATCATGGAACACCCCTACTACGGCTCTTTTGGCTACCACATCTCCAACTTCTTTGCCGCCTCCTCCCGCTTCGGCACGCCCGAAGAACTAAAGGAACTGATCGATGCCTGCCACGAAGCGGGCCTGACTGTGATCATGGACCTGATTCATTCCCATGCGGTGAAAAATGAAGCCGAAGGACTTTCCCGTTTCGACGGAACCGCCTATCAATATTTTCACGAGGGCGACCGCGGCAATCACGACGCGTGGGATTCGCGCTGCTTCGACTATGAAAAACCCGAAGTTTTACACCTCCTTCTTTCAAATGCCCGCTATTGGCTGGATGAATTTAAATTCGATGGGTACCGCTTCGACGGCGTCACCAGCATGCTCTATCACCACCGCGGACTCGGCACCTCCTTCACCGACTATTCAACTTATTTTGACGGATCAGTGGACTTAGATGCCCTAGCCTACCTCGCGCTTTCGAATCAACTCATCCACGAAGTCCGCCCGGATGCCATCACCATTGCAGAAGATGTTTCCGGAATGCCCGGCCTCGGTGCGCCACAGGAAGAAGGCGGATGCGGATTCGACTATCGCCTCGCCATGGGCGTCCCCGACTGCTGGTTCAAGCTCGCCAACGACACGCCCGATGAAGAATGGAACATGGCCTGGCTCTACCACGAACTAACCAGCCACCGGGCCGACGAACAGGTGATCAGCTATGTTGAATCGCACGACCAAGCCCTCGTCGGCGGAAAGACCTTTATCTTCGAATTAATCGATAAAGAAATGTATCATAACATGCACATCGACTCCCAAAACCTGGTGGTTGATCGCGGGCTAGCCCTGCACAAAATGGCCCGATTGGCCACGCTCGGCGCCGCAGCCCATGGGTATCTCAATTTCATGGGCAACGAATTTGGGCATCCCGAATGGATCGACTTCCCCCGCGAAGGCAACGGGTGGTCACACGCCCACGCCCGCCGCCAATGGAACCTACGCGACGACCCCGCCCTTCAATTCAACCGCTTAGCCAACTTCGACCAAGCCATGGTCAACTTAATCCGCGATCGCGAGATTATCGGAACCCATCCCATACGGCTCCGTCTCATCAACGAAGGAGATAAGGTGATGGCCTTCGAACGCGATGGACTGCTCTTCTGCTTTAACTTTCACCCCGAAAAATCATTCCCCGACTACCCCATAGATGCCGCGTTTGGCGAATATAAGCTCATCTTAAATTCCGATGCGCCCGAATTCGGCGGCCATGGACTCCTTCAAGGCGAGCAATATTTTCAAACCCAAGCCTTTAACGATGGCGAAAACGACCGAAACCAAATCAACATCTATATCCCCTCCCGCACCGGACTCGTCCTCGAACGAATCGCCTAAAGAGGTGGTTATAAAAACGAAAGCCTATGCCGTAATTATGTAGGAATGCGCATACCAAAACCCACAGATCAAGCCCTGCGGGTGCCATTTTACCCCCGCAGTTACCTCGTTAAAAAAAAACCGCCTAATAACAAGTCCTTTAAATATCGGCATGTTTCCTGCTGTAATATTCTATTAAAAAGACCCTTTAATTAGGCGGGAAATCCATGACCACGGATGCGCATACAACAGAAATGTATCAACTCATTAAAAACCCAGCCCTCCTTAGTGCCCTGAACGAATTAGGACGCTCGGTTAATCTGGTTTCGACCTATGGAACGAAGCATCCCGCAGTAGAGGCTTCCGCCATTGCAACCGCCCAAGCGATGC
>JAUUYK010000013.1 GCA_030588285.1 Kiritimatiellales bacterium | reverse complement strand
GTAGGCCTGCTCGAAGTGGTCGCCGTTGCCCGCCTTCATAATCCGACTCTCAGGGTCGGTGAAGTTGTATTGCTTGTTGCCCGGCGGGAGGCTTAGGTTCTTTGCCGTGTGGTTTTTTGTTTTTGCGCTTTTCTTCGTGGGCCGCTTTCTTCTTTTCATACTCGGCCTGCTTTTGCTTGCGCTCCTCTTCATAACGCGCCTCGATCACGGCGCGGGCGTGCTCCAAGCTCTTGATTCGGTCTTTGCGCCGGACGATCTCATCCGGGATACTCAGTCCGTCGTCGAGCGGAATGTTATCGATCTGTTCGGCCTTGGCCGTGAGTTGTTCAACCTCCTTGCGGAGCAGTTCGATCTGATTGCCCGCGTGTTTATAACTGACGGCGGAGTGCTTGCTGGTATTGGCCTTGATGCCGTCGACGCTCACCGTCCCGACCTTTTTGAGCCCCGCGGTCTCTTGTGCCATGAGCAGCACCTGTACAAAGGCCTTTTCGAAAAGTTCGCGATTCGTGCGGCGGAAGGTGCAGATGGTGTCGTGGTCGGGATGTAGGTCGCCTCCTCGATTACGCACGAGGAGAAGCGACCGGTGGCGTAGCAGTAGATGAGCAGGGTCAGCATCATGCGCGGCGGGTACTGTTCGTTACCGGTTCCTCGATGGTTGAAGCGGAAGCCTTCGGCAGGTAGCCGATCCACCGCATCAATCAGGAAATGTACGATATGCTTGTCCGGGATTCAGTCACGCAGATCGGGAGGCAGGAGCATCGGAGTATCTCGATCGATATTTTTGAGTCGGGCGGCCATGATTACCTTTGGTTAAGATAAGAGGAGACTGGCGCAGTATGACTAAAATTAAAACGTTATTCGTAAGATAAGTCCGACGGACTGCTAGAGGCCCGCAAAGAAGCATGTCGAAGCCGCGCCCAAGTGGGCGCGTTTCGAGCATTTGCTTCTTCGCTGTAAATTAGTGATTTTTAGTCGAAACAAATTGCGTAAAACGCAAATCATATTAAAAATGTAAGAAGAAAAGTAGTCCTTGATTCCTAATGTGTCAACGTGTCTTTGTTTTCTTGTGAATTTTGTAAGTTTCAGAGGCCGATAACCCAAGGTTTGGCTTCCGAAAGACGCGATTTATCGCTATACAGGACGGCTTTTAACTCCCACTGAAAAGTCCCCTGAACAGAACGTTAAAACAAAAACGTTGCCCCCGATGCGGACACCTCAACGAGGCCGTCCGCATGTAGGGTAAAATACCGTTGGCACTTTTATTTTTACCGTTCGGTAGAGACGCGGTGGGGCAGGCAGGATGCCTGCGGTACGGGGCGGCTTAAACTCTGGAACTTTTGAACCCTGAAACTTTTCGACCTTCCGACCGCTTTATCAAGTAAGCGGGCCGCCGGGTTTGTCGTGGATGATGGTGTCGGCGGGGGTGGTAGATTTTTCGGGGTGGTCGGCCATGTAGTGGAGGCCACGGCTCTCTTTTCGCTGTTCGGCGGAGCGAATGATGAGCTCGGCGATGTCGGCAATGTTGCGTAGTTCGAGGAGATCGGAGGTGACGAGGTAGTCGCCGTAATATTCTTTGATCTCCTGACGCAGATTGCGAATGCGGCTGCGGGCGCGAGCGAGGCGGCGGTCGGTGCGAACAATGCCGACGTAGTCCCACATGGCGGTACGGACTTCATTCCAGTTGTGTTCCACCACGACAGCTTCATCGGACGAGACGGCTTCACCACATTTCCATTTTGGAATGGAGACTTGTTCGTTGAATTGTTTCCAGACCTTGGAAATTTCGACGGCGGTTTCATGACCGCAGACGAGGGTTTCAAGCAGGGAATTGCTGGCCAGCCGGTTGGCGCCGTGCAGGCCGGTGCTGGCGACCTCCCCACAGGCATAGAGGCCGGGAAGGGCGGTGGTTCCGTTCACTTCGGCCACGATTCCTCCGCAGGAGTAGTGTGCGGCGGGAACAACGGGGATGGGATCGGTGGCCATGTTGATGCCGTAGCGCAAGCAGGCTGCGTAGAGGTTGGGAAAGCGTTCGCGGAGGAAGGATTCGGAGCGATGGGTGATGTCGAGGTAGACATAGGGATCGCCGTGTTTTTTCATGACGGAGTCAATTGCGCGGGCGGTAACATCGCGGGTGGCGAGGGAACCTCGATCGTCGAAATCTTTCATGAAGGATCGGCCGCGGGCATCTTTGAGCTCGGCGCCTTCGCCGCGGATGGCTTCGGAGATGAGGAATGATTTGGCCTGCGGATGATAGAGGCAGGTGGGGTGGAATTGAATGAATTCCATGTTGCGGATCGGGAGACCCGCGCGCCAGGCCATGGCGACGCCGTCGCCGGTGGCCACGTCGGGGTTGGAGGTGTAGGGATAGACTTTGCCAACGCCGCCGGAGGCGAGCACGGTGCAGGCGGCTTGAATGGGATAGATGGTGTCGGCCTTTTTGTCGAGCAGGTAGGCGCCGACGCATCTGTTTTTACCGGGCTGGCCGATCCAGTCGGTGGTGATGAGGTCGATGGCCATGAGGTTTTCACGGATGGTGATGTTGGGGTTTTCGCGCGCCCGTTTGATGAGTGTTTTCATCATAGACTGGCCGGTGATGTCGCCGGCATGGAGTACGCGGCGGTGGGAATGTCCGCCTTCCTGACCGAGATCGTATTCGTTTGATTTTCCGTTATTTTTGCGCAGGTCGAATTCGACACCGAGTTCTTCCAATTGAGCGATGCGGGCATAGCCTCCGCGGATGATTTGTTCGACGGTATCGGGGTTGCTGAGTTCTGATCCCGTGGAGAGGGTGTCTTGCATGTGGGCTTCGGCGGTGTCTTCGGGGTCGACGACGCAGGCGATGCCGCCTTGGGCGTAGAAGCTATTGCATTCGGAGGCTTTAATTTTACTGGCGATCAGCACTCGACCATGTTTACTGAGCTCCATTCCTGTGGTCATTCCTGCAAGGCCGGAGCCAATGACTAAAAAGTCGTAGGATTCGGTGGTCATGTTAGGAGGCGTGCCGGATGGCATCTTTTTCGGTTTCAGCGGTGGTTCGAATTTTTAGAACTTGCTGCTGCCGAGTTTGTTGAGCAAAGGCGGCTTTGGCGGGGTCCGTTTCGGCGCTGATTTGTTGATCGAACATGATCTGGGTTTCGGCGACTTTAGCTTTCATTTTAGAATCGATTTCCGCAAGCGCATCTTTTTGCTCATCGGTCAGTTTGATAGATGGGCTGTTTGAGCGTTCCATGGCGAGTTCGTATGCACTTTTCATTCCGGTCATTGGGGGTTCCTTTAGATATAAAATATACGGTCCCTGTGCGGGAAGTTCAACTGGCAACCTCTTTTTCGGTGGGGATAGAATAGGATGGGGGGCTTTATGACGGACGTGGTGGTTTTTCCACCGTAACGGCGGGTCTCGACCTTGCTGGAAAGTATGGTGGCCTGAACAGAGTCCCCTATTTTTGCAGCGGTTATTTTTTGAAGGGGCGCGATGAATAGGGGGATTAGGGCGAGCAACCCGACCCGTGAAAGGACTGCACCAAAGAGAACCAAAATCGGCTTACTAGAGCGATTTTTTTTGGTGTGTTTCATCGGTGTCCCTCTCTCTCTTCTATTTTTTTGGAACTATCCGCCCATCTGTTGCTTGATGCGCATTTCAACGTCGTGTTCGTAGAGCGCAGTGAGGGTTTCCTGTAGGTCGCCTTCCATGACGCGATCGAGCTTGTATATGGTGAGGCCGATGCGGTGGTCGGAGAGGCGGTTTTGTGGGAAATTATAGGTCCGTATTTTTTCGGAACGGTCGCCAGAGCCGACCATGGATTTGCGCTCAGAGGCTTGGGCTTCGGCATTTTTTCGTTGCTGTTCGTCGTAGATTCGGGCGCGCAAAACTTTGAGGGCTGCGGCTTTGTTTTTGTGTTGCGAGCGTTCGTCCTGACACTGCACGACGGTGCCGGTGGGGATATGGGTGATACGGATGGCGGAGTCGGTGGTGTTGACGTGCTGGCCGCCGGCGCCTTGGGCGCGGTAGGTGTCGATGCGCAGGTCTTCGTTGCGGATTTTGATATCGACGTCTTCCACTTCAGCTAAAACGGCGACGGTGGCGGCAGAGGTGTGGACGCGGCCTTGGGTTTCGGTTTTTGGGACGCGTTGAACGCGATGGGTTCCGCCTTCGTGTTTGAGGGCTTTGTAGACGTCTTCGCCTTCGACGGAGAACGAGACTTCTTTGTAGCCGCCGGATTCGGAGGGGCTGACATCCATCATGCGGTGTTTCCAGCCCATGATGTCGAAATAGCGGGTGTACATGCGGTAGAGGTCGCCGCAGAAAAGGCCCGCTTCGTCGCCGCCGATGCCGGCACGGATTTCCATGATGACGTTGCGACTGTCGGTGGTATCGGGAGGAATGAGAGCCACCATCATTTTGCGATCGGCGATCGGCAATTGTTCTTCGATTTCGACGAGTTCCATTTCGGCCATTTCGCGTAGTTCGGCATCGGATGTGGAGTCGGCGAGAATGGCTTCGCTTTCGGTTTTAGCATCGGCGAGGTCGAGAAAGGTTTTTGCGCATTCGGCGAGTTTTTTGTGGTGTGCATATTCGTGCATGCACTCTTTCATTTTGTGCGGATCAGCCGAAATATCGGGCTGCGACATGCGCGTTTCGAGTTCGCTCAGGTTGGCTTGCAGTTGGTCGAGATAGGCGTGGTTGATCATGATATATCCCTTTAAGTCATTCGGGGGGTGTAGACACAAAAAAGCCGAACGTGCTTTCGCAAGTTCGGCATTGAGGCGGGCTGACTAGTAAGTGCCTTGTGCGAAGCGCTTCTTGAAGCGGTCAACACGACCTTCCGTGTCAATCAGTTTTGCGCTACCGGTGAAAAATGGGTGGCAGCTGGAGCACGTGTTGATGTGCATGGTTTTTACGGTAGAACGGGTTTTGATCTCGTTACCACAGGCACAGTTGACGCTTGCTTCTTCATAGTTTGGGTGAATATCTGTTTTCATTTCAAAATCCTCGTGTTCGTTTGAGAGCGTAGTTTTTAAACAAACTGCGGGGGTGAGGCAAGGTAAAGTTTGATTTTTTTAGGAGTTTGCTCTTTTAGAATTTATCTTAGCGATCTAATTTTTTCTATCTATGTGGGATGTATTCCTTCTCGCTATAACTACCTCGTGGTATTTCATCCTTCTTCCGTCGTTGATTCGTGTTGCTTGAAACTTTATCGGTTTATGCGACCGGAATGACGCAAAGTCAGTTGTCGCGACTGAACCCTTGTGTGGAGTTGATGTCTGCTTAAGGAAAGTTATTGATTATTAAATTGAGTGATAAAGTTTATGCCGCGCGGGATGAAAATCAGACCTTTGCAGGTAAGTGATATACGCTTTTGCCATCCCCGCAAGCGGCTTTAGAAAGCAAAAGCTATGATCACCGTTGCGGCGGATGAGGGTGCTATATACGAAGGGAGGTTGATGTTCTCAATACTTGAGCCGGAGCGGGGTTGAAAATGTAACGTTTCGATCGGTACAATAGCATGTTGGATTTTAATATCCCATGAACGATTCATTAGTGAGGCGAGGGCAGGTCTTTACGGGTATAGCCCACTTCGGCTAATACTTTATCCGTTGTTTTAAAATGACATTTGGCCGTTTCAAGTAAAATTCCAGGCCCTTTATCGGCCACCAGTTTTTCAGCTTGGCGGCGTACTTTTTCAGAAGCTCCTTTTGGAACTTCAAAATCGTATGTTTTGCCCATTTTTTTTAAGGCATAAAGGAAGCCTGCGCGCGCCAAAATCGATGCGGCGGCAACGGCGGGGTCAGATTCCGCTTTCGTTCGTTGATCGAGTTTTATCTGTTTCCCTTTTTCCATGAGAGCCTGTTCAATTTGGTGTGTGGGGCCAAATTTATCGGAAAGAGCTCGCGGACAATCGGGGACTTTTTGAAGTAGATCCTCGATAGCACGGGCATGCCCCCAGGCCAATATTTTGTTGACGTTTCTTATTTTTGAATACATTCGATTATAGGAACGGGGACCAATCGTAACCATGGCACATCGGTCGCCAAGTAGTTTCTTGATGTCACGGGCCATATTAAGCGCCACGTTGTCGGATGAAATTTTCTTAGAGTCTCGGACGCCCATTTCGCGAAGTTTATCCACCAATTTTTCGTCAACATAAGCCGATGCAATCACGAGTGGACCGAAAAAATCGCCTTTTCCGCTCTCATCAATTCCCATATGAGGTTTGAATGCTTCGGGATCCTGTAGTTCTTCATAACCAAGAACGATCCCTTTTAGAATCTCGGTTTCTAAAGTAAAGGAAATCCATTCTTCAGCAGCTTTCCCCTGGATCAGTAGTTTGCCCGAATTGTAAAGGTTGATGCGGCAGTTGGGGATAGATACCGCTATTTGGGTGTGTGGTACTTTTTCAGGTGTATATTTAGAGTGTCCCAAGAGTTGTTTTAATTCTATTTGCTGTTGCTCATTGATCTTAAATGTATGAGAGTTTGTTTTCATTAAGTGGTTCCCTGAATAATAAAAGAGTAGTTCATATCAGAACCAGTGTGTATGACAAAGGCGCATTTTATTTGTTTATGATTTCGGAGTGCCAGATATGATGTTTCACAGAAAAATAAATTCAATTATAGCACTGTTTCTTATGGGAGCTTCTTCGCTTCTTTATGCTGAAAAAGCGGCTGAAAAAAATCCGGTCATTACGCATGCAGATGCCGCAGTTATTTTGGCAAAATATACCGGACTGTTCGACCGCTACGTATCTGAAAAGGCAACTCTTGATGAATGTGTGGTGTTTTTAAATCAAACGGGAATCTATTTTGGGTTAACGGAAATAATTAATGGGGAAGAATTTACTTTAGATGATTGTGCTCGGGTAATGGGGCAGATTGAACTTATTTTTACAGGCGAAGCGGAGTATTTAGCCGGAAAAGTTATATTGCCTAAAAACATTGCTACTTGGGAATGTTTTTGTATTATGACCGGTGTTGATTATAGAAAAGGTTATTGGTCTATGTGTCATACATTGCAATTTGTTATTCAGTATTTAGGTAATTAGTATCTTGTGATACAAGAAGCAGGGCACTAGTTTTCTTGAAACTTAACGTAAGGAGTTTGGGGCGATGAATAAACGAAGTTTTATTATTGGGTTGGCGTTGGTGGGGTCTGGATTTTTAGTAAACACAGTTTCTGCTCAGTATGATGTATTAACCTCTGAGGCGCAGGCTAAAATTGAGGCGGTTGAAAAAGAAATTGATGTGGCTAAGCAATTTATCGAGAAGGGGAAGAAGCTAATCGTTCTTATTCCTGAGGACTCACCTCTTATGCCTGAGGTTACTCGGGTTCTGCAAGCGGCTTCTGAAAGCTGGGGCATTGCAGTTGATTCGTTGAAGGGCTCGAAGGGAAGTGCTTCTAAAATTTATGGGGCCTCAAATGAAGCCATCGCTAAAGATTATGCTCTCTTGTCGGAAGTGAGTGCAGGAGTGGCTCTTTCTGGGGCCAAGGTTGTTCAAATCACCCTCTCTTATATCGAGGCCATAGCATTGAACAAAACCGAATCGTTGGATCTTATTAAAACAGCCATGCAGGGCGCATTGGCAACATCATCACAAGTGCAGTTTAGTTATGAGCGTGTTAAAATGCTTGTTGTACAGAAATATTCAAAATAACGGAGGAGCCGATTATGAATAAAAAATTATTAAATATGAGTGTTGTTATTGGTATAGGAACTCTTGCATTTGCATTCCATGCGAATGCAGTTGATCAAATGGCAGCGGCGGCGGATCTTGTTAGAATCGGAACTGTTTCTGTTCAGGTTAAAGCGGATTTAGCAAAAGCTTCTTTAAATGGTGATGTTGAAGCCATTGCGAAAGCAGACAAACGATCCGGTTCGGTGGATGCCGCGATGGCACGAGCTGAAAAAGCTTATTCCACTATGGAACGCGCCGTTGCTAGTGGAGATGAGGCTGCGGCTCAATCTGCGGCAACAAAAATTAAGGAAATTGAAAAAGCTTTGAATGCGCTCGGTGAAGCCGTTACAAAGATGGTGGCTTCAGAGCAGGTAAAACAGACGGCGAATACGGGTGAAAAACTGGGGCACGCAGACGACGCTCCTAACATGTATGATGTGCCATGGCAAACGGACCTCATGAGAGATCTGTATCAAGGGTTGTGGGGAAATTTATGGGCATCTGGACGTGTTGATGGCGGGTTCGGAGATAAGGACGCAACGCCAGAGTAGGCGTTTTGTTTTCGCGGATTTTATATTTTTTTAAGGGAGTTTTGTTATGAATAAAAGAGTGTTACAAGTATTTGCTGCTGTGTCGCTGTTGTCAGTGCCATCGTTTGCTGCGAAGGAACGGGTAATTAATTTTCAGAACCATGTTCGAGTGGGTTATGATGACAATATTTACGCTACTGAAGAAGGAAAAGAGTCTGCGTTTGTTACCGATATCATTAACTTAACCGGAAAATTCAATTTTTCCTCGCGAACCGATGCTTTAATTTATTGGCAACCAGAGTTCCAGTATAGAATGGATGCCGAACCTGACATGGTGATGTATCAGGATCTATATGGACGGTTAAACCATGAAATTTCCGAAAAGTTTTCTTTAACGTTATCGGATCGCTTTAGATATCAGCAAAAAGAAGGGCAGACGGGGATTTCCGGGACCACATCCGATTTTGATCAAAATTTCATTGAGAACTCCTTGAAGGGTGCTCTTGATTATACCATTAACACAAAAAGTGATCTGAAACTGGGTGCAGGGTATGATTTCCGTACTTGGGAAGATGAAGCATATGGTGAAGGCTTAAATAATAACGATTATAATAAGGTCGATGCGAATGGAACGTATGTCCGTCAGCTCAAACCAAATCGTACGGAAGGGGTTTTGGCTGTTCAATTAACAGACTTGGCCTATGCCGGATCGCGTGGCGGATTTACTTCTACTACGTTTTTGGGAGGAGTTGACCAAAACTTTAATTCGGATGTAACCGGGTTTGCTCGTTTAGGTGTTTCGCTTAATAATGTTGATAGTTATGGTGTGAGTAATGACTCAACTACACCCTATTTCCAAGCCGGCCTTGAAATGAAGCCCTCCTCTCGTACCAGTTATACTGGAACATTAGGGTATAGTATGAAACGTGCTGAAAACTCTATTTATAATGCACAGGATCAGTTTTCGGCCGCTTTAGGTGCTCGGCAGGATCTAACGGGTAAGATTAGTTTGGCCAGTTCGCTTACGCTGATTAACAGCTTATACGATGGAAAATATTCCAACGTAACTGATGAAGATGCTGACGATTTGTATGTAACATTCACGATTAGATGTTCTTATAAGATTAATCGGAATAATTTCCTGGAAGCAGGATATCTATATGCAAAAAGATCATCTGATTTCAGCGACTGGAACAGAAATCGTATTGATATGGCATGGCGGCTGAGACTCTAACCCTCGGTTTTATTCTTTAAATTTTGGTTTAATTGTCAAGATGGTGAAGGTTTATCTTCACCATCTTGATTTTTGAATGGGAGTATGCAACATGAGTAATGAGACAGCTGAACAGTCGAGTACCCTTCATTTTCTCGACTATTGGCGAGTAATTCGATCCAGAAAAGAAATTGTGTTGGCCGTTGCATTTCTTGTGATATTAACGGGTACGGTTTATACGGTAATGTTGCCTAGTATTTATGCTTCATCGGTTCGCATTCTTGTTTCTGAAGATGCTCCGGAAATTAACCCCTTTGCTAATCAGCAGTCTTCTTATTCAAGCTATAATCCGTATTTTCTCCGAACTCAGTTTGAGATTCTTCAATCAAAACCCATTTTATATGAGGTAATAAACCGATTGAACCTTCAGCAAGAATGGGGGAAGGGGGGCGAGATTCTTCAGCGCGATGTGGCCTATAAAATTCTGAAAAATAGTATCAGTGTTTTTCAACAGCGAGATACCTCGTTAATTGTAATTAGCACAAAACGCGATAACTGGGATGAGGCTGCTGATATTGCGAATGAGATTGCCGAAGTGTATCATGATTCCCGCTTAGATTTAGCTTTGAAGAATGCCCGCGGAGCCATTGATAAGATTGCAGAAGCATTGAAAGATCAAGCGATACGAGTTGAAGCCGCAGAAGAAACGATTCAACAGATTAGAACTAAATTTGATATTGCGGTGCTGGGCGGGGAAGGAAATATCGATGTCGGTGATATTCGTATGCAGCAACTTGAAGGCGACCGTCTGATGGCCCAAAAGGAAATGGTTGAAAAAGAAGGCCTACTTAAAATTTTAAAGGATCTGGATGATAAAGATCTGATCGAACGCGCTTCTTATATTACGTTCGACCAATTCGTTATGAATACGATCCAGCAGATTCAAGATATTGAAGTGGAACTGAGTTCGCTGAATGCCGATTTTGGGGAAAATCATCCTGAAGTTAAAAGGATGAAACTTCAGAAAAACACATTGGAAAATGCCTTAAAAAGACGACTTCAAGCTTTACGCAATGGTCTGATGACCGAGTATATGATTGCGGAAAACAATTTTAAAAGTTTGGAAAGTGTTCTTGCCACAGTTCGTTCAGAAACGATTGAATCACAAGGTGCAAAATTTAGACCCTTTAGAAATGCCCTGGCTGATTTAGAAACAGAACGTTTTATCTATAATCAGCTTAAAGCAAAGCATCGCCAAGAAATCATCACGCTTGAGGTTCCGAGCAATCCGGTTGAAATTATTGATATCGCTGAGCCGAATCATCATCGGGTAAGTCCGGACTTATTTTTAAATGTTTTGCTCAGTATTTTTGTTGGACTGGGAGCCGGTGTGGCACTTGCGTACTTTATTGAATATTTAGATACGTCAGTTAAAACCGCGGATGATGTTGAACGAATTCTCGGACTGC
>JAUUYK010000128.1 GCA_030588285.1 Kiritimatiellales bacterium | reverse complement strand
ATGTCTAACGAGGAGATGCATGAAGTCTTTAAGGAGTGGAATAAAAACGAACTCGATTCCTACCTCATCGAAATCACGCGCGATATTCTCGGCTATAAAACCGACGACGGCGAAGCGGTTATCGATCAGATTCTCGATACCGCTGGGCAAAAAGGCACTGGAAAATGGACGGCGGTTTCCGCCTTGGATTGCGGTCAACCACTCACGCTCATCGGCGAAGCGGTATTTGCCAGGTGTCTTTCCGCGCTGAAAGATGAACGTGTTGCTGCATCCAATGTATTGAGCGGTCCGGCCGTTTCTTTCGATGGCAACAAAGCCGCATTGATCGAAGATCTCAAGCAGGCACTCTATGCTTCGAAAATCGTTTCCTATGCTCAGGGCTATCAGCTAATGCGTGCTGCGGCCGAAGAGCATGGGTGGACGTTGAACAATGGCGAAATTGCCCTCATGTGGCGCGGCGGATGCATTATCCGATCCGCTTTCTTGGGCAATATTAAGCAAGCGTTCGATACCGATCCAAACCTTGTGAATCTACTGCTCGATCCGTTCTTTAAAGAGGCCATTGAAAATGCGCAGGCCGCTTGGCGCCGGGTAATTATTAAATCCGTTGAACTCGGTATTCCAATGCCTGCGATCAGCGCAGCACTGGCCTACTACGACGGCTACCGCACCGCGCGTCTCCCGGCCAATCTGCTTCAAGCACAACGCGACTATTTTGGCGCGCACACCTACGAGCGTTTGGACAAGCCGCGTGGCGAATTCTTCCACACCAACTGGACCGGCCGCGGCGGCGACACCGCCGCTTCCACCTATATCGTGTAGAATTGAACCGATCCGACCGACTGCCCAATCGGTCGGATCCGTTGGAGAAAAACCATGATCAGTCATTTTGGAGAAGATGTTTCCATTCCGCCCAGCGAACTCCGTGAGCTGGTTTTTAAAACGTTAGAAAAGGTAGCGGCAAGTTCTTTAAAACGGGTGCTCATTCTACCGCCGGATCACACCCGCCTGAATTCCATGGCGGGCCCGATCACGGCGATGACCTATGAAAAGCTGACGGCAGACGGGGTTCAGGTCGATATTCTTCCAACCCTCGGAACCCATAACCCGATGACGGAAGCGCAGCTGCGTATGATGTTTGGCGACTCGATTCCGCTAGATGCCTTCAAAGTACACGACTGGCGAAACGACGTGGTCAACAAGGGTACAATCCCGGGCGAAATGCTCTCCGAACTCTCCAGTGGAAAGGTTGATTACAGCGTCGATGTCGAAGTCAACAACATCCTATTCGACGACTACGATCTGATTCTTTCGGTCGGGCAAGTTGTGCCGCACGAAGTGGTCGGTATGGCCAACTACACTAAGAACGTTGTCGTGGGCGCGGGCGGTTCAGACCTCATCAATAAATCACACTTTCTCGGCGCAGTCTGCAATATGGAAACCATTCTTGGACAGACCGATACCCCCGTGCGCAAACTCTTCAACCATGCGGTCGAAACTTTTCTTTCAGACCTTCCGATCACCTATATCCTAACCGTGATGGAGCAGGACTACGACTCCGGCGAAATGCACATGCGCGGATTCTATTCCGGTCCCGACGAAATCGTTTATACCGAAGCCTGTAAAATGGCCCGTAAAGTAAACATCACCTTACTCGACCACGAGCCAAAAAAAGTGGTGGTTTTTCTTGATCCGCACGAATTTCAAAGCACCTGGCTGGGGAATAAATCAGTTTACCGAACCCGCATGGCGATTGCCGATGGCGGGGAATTAATTGTGCTCGCTCCCGCCCTTAAAGAATTCGGAGAAGACCCCGAAATTGACCGATTGGTTCGGAAATATGGATACCATGGCACGCCTTCCACCTTGAAGGCTGTGGAGGAAAATGACGACCTTCGGAATAATCTAGGGGCCGCCGCGCATCTGATTCACGGCTCATCGGAAGGGCGATTCAGCATCACCTATTGCCCCGGTACCGACCTCTCATTAGACGAGGTTCGTTCCGTTGGATTCAATGCCGTGCCCTACAAAGAAATGGCGGCGCGTTATAATCCAGAGCAACTGGCCGACGGCTTTAATACCATGGCCGATGGGGAGGAGATTTTTTACATCAGTAATCCCGCGCTTGGACTATGGGCGTATCGGGAAAAATTCAAGGAAAAATAATGAAACCTTTCATGGACAAAAACTTCTTATTGCAAACTAAAACGGCGGAGTGGCTCTATCACGACCACGCTTCAAAAATGCCGATATACGACTATCACTGCCACCTCTCCGCACAGGAAATTGCGGAAGATAAGCAATACGACAACCTCGGCGAAATCTGGCTTGGTGGCGATCATTATAAATGGCGTGCATTGCGCACCAACGGCATTGATGAATCCTTTGTGACGGGCAACGCCTCCTGGAAAGATAAATTTGATCAATGGGCCGAAACCGTCCCGCAAACGTTACGCAACCCACTTTATCACTGGACGCACCTGGAGCTGCAACGCTACTTCGATATCGACACGTTGCTCTGCCCAGAAACCGCCACCGAAATCTTCGAGGCCTGCACCGAAAAACTTCGTTCCCCAGAATATTCCGCACGCAACCTCATGCGAATGATGAACGTGAAGCTCGTGTGCACAACCGATGATCCCATTGATGATTTAAAGTGGCACAAGCAGATCGCCACCGATGGATTTGAAATTAAAGTGCTCCCGACCTTCCGGCCCGATAAAGCCATGAACCTGTCCGATTCGGTCGCATGGAAAAGCTATATCAAAACCCTGGAAAGCAAATCCAATTGCACGATCGCGAACCTGGATTCACTTTTAGCGGCGATTGATCAGCGGCATGATTACTTCCATTCCGTTGGATGCCGGCTGTCGGATCACGGAGTGGCGTATGTGCCGGATGCCGTCGCAACGTCGGCTGAACTAGAAGAAATTTTTGCGGCGGCGATGCGTGGCGAATCCATTGGGTTGGCGGAACGAGAAAAGTTCGAGGCGTTCTTCCTTTTTGAAGTGGGTAAATTGAACCATAAGCGCGGCTGGGTGCAGCAGTTCCATGTGGGAGTTTTTCGAAATAATAATAGCCGTCTGTTTGAGGCGCTCGGCCCGGATACGGGATTCGATTCAATTGCAGATTACCGTCAGGGACCTGGATTGATCCGGTTGCTCGATCGGCTCGATAGCTCGAACCAACTGACGAAAACGATTCTCTACAATATTAATCCCAGCGACAACGAACTGATGGCCACGATGATTGGAAACTATCAAGATGGCTCCTTTCCGGGAAAAATTCAATGGGGTTCCGGCTGGTGGTTTTTGGATCAAAAAGAAGGAATGGAAAAACAGATGAATGCGCTTTCATCGCTCGGATTGCTCAGTCGATTCGTAGGAATGCTGACCGATTCGCGCAGTTTTCTCTCGTATCCGCGCCACGAATATTTCCGCCGCATACTATGCAACCTGATTGGCACGGATGTGGAGAATGGAGAAATCCCCGAAGACCGAGCTTTGCTGGGGCAGATGGTGGAAAATATTTGCTTTAATAATGCACACGACTTTTTTGAAGTTGAACTCAAAAACTAAGGTCAAATTAAGCAGACTGAAACATAAAAAGTTCGCATTCAAGCTCTTCGACGAGTCTGATTTTTAGAAAAAGATGGGGTTTAATTTACAACAGGGAGCAATAAATAATAACATGGTAACTATGAAAAAATCTAAATCGATATTTGTTAGCGGTATACTGATAGGGGCCTTATTGGCCTCAATGGGATTCTCCTTGTATTTGCGTGGCCAAGCGACCGGAGGAGAGGGATCGGCACAGCAACAGCTGGTTTTGAAACTCGGACATGGACTCGATACCGGACATCCGGTGCACAAGGCGATGGAACTTATGAAAGAACGGCTGGAAGAACTCTCTTCTGGTGGCATGACGATCGATATCTATCCAAGCTCCGTGCTGGGATCAGAAACCCAGAGTATCGAACAGCTGCAAAATGGGTCGTTGGCCATGACCAAGACCTCGGCCGCCGCGATGGAAAACTTTATTCCCGCTATGGCGGTCTATGGACTGCCGTATATCTTTCGCGATTCCGCCCATTATTGGGCGGTGCTCAATGGGAACGTCGGACAGGATATTCTTCAGAAAGGCGAATCCAAATTTCTGCGAGGCCTTTGCTACTACGATGCCGGCAGTCGTAACTTCTACACCAAGAAAAGCCCCATCAGAACACCCGATGATTTGAAGGGACTGAAAATCCGCGTGATGAATTCAAAGACGGCCATCGATATGATCAAGGCCATGGGCGGAGCGCCTACCCCGATTGCATGGGGCGAACTTTATTCTGCCTTAGCGCAAGGTACGGTCGATGGTGCT
>JAUUYK010000174.1 GCA_030588285.1 Kiritimatiellales bacterium | reverse complement strand
CTGCGCGAAGCCTCGCCCATCACCTCCTTTGGTAGCGTCATCTTCGGTGCCTTTTAATCGGACGCAACCGTGGCGAATTCTATCGCGGGTAAAAAACAGATTCAGTGTCCGTATTGTGGTCATTCCGTTATGCCGGCATTTCGATGTTCCCACTGCAGTATGCGCCTCCAAAAAAGAATTGGTTTTAAAGGGGTGAAAATTGCGGGGGTTGTTAGTGCCATTGGGTTTCTTTTTTTCTTTCAGAACCACAAAAAAATAAGCGAGCATCCCCGCGTAAAAATTGGCAAAATTTCTGCCCGCATGAACTTCTCAACGATCCGCGTTCAAGGCATACTCGAAGTGGATGCCCGACCATTTCGCAACGGATCAGTTCTCTATATTGTCAACGATGGAACCGGGACCTTACCGATCTTTTTCAACGAACCTTCGCCCCGAGAACCTTCCCAAGCGGGGCAGAAAATCAGCGCCATTGGAACCCTTAGTGTTCGAGCGGATCATGAAATACGCATGCAAGCGCAACAGGTGCTGATTGAACCGGAAGTGGAGGACTGGGGCGACGCGTTTAAATTGTCCGAAATAACGACCGAAAAACGTGGCGAGCGGATGACCGCCCAGGGTCGTGTTTCCCGAGTTTGGAAATCGCCCGCCCATTCTAAAGCGCCGCATCGAATTATAATAAAAGACCGAAGCGGAACACTCGACGTGGTGCATTGGCTTAAAAATCCGCCGACCGTTGCTCCGGGCGATGTATTAAAAGTAACGGGAACGGTCACAATCTATAAGGGCACGGTTCAGTTAAAAATCAGGAACGCGGAGGATATCCAGCCCTCTTCCTTTAAATCCTTTAGACCTTCTGATCGTTGAGTTGCTTGATTACGCGATAGAGTTCGGTGGCGCCCCATGCCTGTGCGCCGCACCCGCGTTGCGTATGCGGGGTGTTTCCATCGATGACTTCTGGGGCGTGGCGCAGGCAACCATGATTGAGTACGGTGGAGGCACTGCCCAGAATGGCGAGGGCTGTTTTTTTGGCCTTTTTGCCGTGTACGATTACGAGGGCTTCGGCATACGAGGGGAAGGGCCATGTCCAGGCGGTGCCGTTGTGATAGGCGGGTTTCCTTCGGGTATCTTCGTGGCCGGTGTATTGTCCCCAGTATGGATTTTTTGGATCGTTCAATAGGTGCCCGTCATTATAGATCGGGGCGGAATGATTCACTGGACGGTCGGCCAAACTGCGGATTGCGCCGGGAATTAAAAGTTGCTCACAGGCTTCGAGAATATTTTTACAAAGGTTGGAGTTGGTTACGGCGCCCAGTGTGATGGCGAGTAGTTGGTTGGATCGCAGTGCATCGTCGACGGTGGCTTCGCGTGCGCCGGTGCCTGGCTCAGCAGAAAGGCAGTCGGCCAAATAGGTGAATTCGGCCGATTCAATGAGGAAGAGTTCTTCGATTGAACGTTCAACTTGTTGGGCTATTTTGGGCCATCGGGTTGCGTCATCGATTTTGGATAGCATGTTCAGGGCGTAGTTCCACAGGGCTTGAATTTCAATCGGATAGCCTTGTCGCGGCGTGCCTGCTGGATAGTTGGTATCCATCCATGTGAAATGTGATGGGCTGAAGATTAGGCCTGAATCGGGATCAAATCGAATTCCATTTTCGGTGCCGTTGATTAATCCTGTTGCCAGTGAAATAAGCACTGCTTTTACGGTGCGCCCGTCGCCGCAGTCGGTTTCTAAAAGGTGCGTATTTTTCTGCGCGGTCATTAGCTCATCGCAGGCGACATAGAGCCAGAGTGGGGCATCGGATGTTTCGCGGTTATTGTCGTCGGTCCCCCGAATCATATTCGGAATGGTTCCGCCTTTTTCATATTTTGCGAATTGAAGTAAAATATTTTGTGCTTCGTCGAGCAGTCCCGCGGCAATAATTCCGCGCAAGCAAATTAGGGTGTCGCGGCCCCAATCGAGGAACCATGGATAGCCGGCAATTACGGTCTGAAAGGCATCGCGTTTTACAATGAATTGCTTCATGGCGCTATGCATTGCGTGTTCCATGGAAATGGGGTTTTCGGGGGGCGTTAGGGTCGGTTTTTCAAAGGGTTGAGTTTCGTTGATGCTTGCGATGAGTTCGGCGGTTTCTTTGCCGAGGAGATTGATTTTAAAATAGCCGGGACTAAAGAGGTCGGAGTTTCCGTCGATTCCACGGGCCTGATCGACGGGGTGACCGATCTGGTAATGCCACTCAGACTCGGCGTGAAATTCGCCGCCCGTTAATTTGATGTTGAGTTTTCGATTGTCTGCGGGCGAAAACAGAAAACCATCGTCCGCCGGTTGGATGGCATTTGGCCAGTGGGCTTCTGCCCCGGAGTGGGCTTTGGTGACTTCATGGTTATTGCGGTCTTCGATGTCGGGCCGGAGAATGAGGGTGATGGGGGTGTTGTTTGGAAGGTCTTCGGGGTTGGCTTTTGCGTTGCCACGTTGGAAACGTATTCGAACGGCATTGGTGTCGGGGTGTAGCGTTAGGGCCGCGGTGATGTGAATGAGTTGCCCTTCGCCAGTGGGGACGGAAAAGTTCCAGATTATGGTGCCGTCGTCGGCAACGGAAAATTGTTTTTGGCAGTGGAGGGAGAGCTCGTTGGAATAGTCGCGGCAGACCACCCACGCCCGGCAGCGGGTGAACATGGTGTGGCGATCTACTGGCACTTCGGGGTTGAGGTTGGCTATGAGGAGGCCGTCGTATTTGCTACGCAGTTCTGCCCAGCCTATGCGGACTTGAGAAAGCGCGCCGTGGTGGTTGGTGCAGATGGCATAGCGATCGCGGTCGAATTTTTCTCCCGCTTGGACGGAGGTGGTTACGGTGGCGTTGTGCTCTTCGCACAGCTGGAGGATTGGGGCTTGTATGTGGCGGATTTCGGCGTCGTCAAAAATCGTCAGCTTGAGGGTGAGGCGATGGTGTTGTTGGGGCGTTTCCATGGGGTGGAAAAGAGCGAAGGCCGTGTTGTCGGCTTGGCTTATCGATTTTTCGTGTTGCAGTGTAATGCCATTTTGATCTTTGAATTCCGCAATAAAGTTGGACTCGATTTTGACCAGTAGGAAGTGGTTGGGAGGAAGCAAAACGGTCCGCTGAGCATCGCGTGGACCGTGCCAAGCGGTGACAATGGGGGCGCCTCCAGCGAGTTCTTCACAGAGATTTTTTGGGTTTCCAATGAACCGGGCCAGGTCAAATTTTTCTAAGGCATGGAAATGGTTGTAGAGGTCCATTGCTTTGGCGCGTTGGCTTTGGTTGTTGCTAACCTCGGTTCCTTGGAATGGGGTTTCAAGGATTTGGCAAATTTGGTTCATCCAATTGGGGTCGTCGGTTAGGCAGAGTATTTCGCCGGG
>JAUUYK010000204.1 GCA_030588285.1 Kiritimatiellales bacterium | reverse complement strand
TGGTGGTGCCCGTGGTCATGATCGTGATGATGTTCGTGCAGCACCACCTTTGCTCGCACACCGCTCATGCCCTGCTCCACGATCTCATCGACCACGATTTCAAACGGATCCACCTTCAGCGATTTAAGCTCTTCGTTCAACTCGTCAGCGGAAACGCCAAGTCCAATTAGCGCACCGAGAATCATGTCTCCACTCGCCCCGCCCATACTTTCAAAATGTAGCATCTGTTTTTTCATACGTTCACCTAAATTGAACTAATCCCGACTCGCGTAAACTGATAAAATCGGAGGAGTTATTATTTTGCCGGCGACCAATAATAATATGATCTAAAACATTGATCCCCATCACTTGCCCCGCACCAATGAGTTGCTTCGTGACTTTTATATCTTCCGACGACGGGGTTGGATCGCCGGACGGATGGTTATGCGCAAGAATCATCGCCGCGCAGGAATGTTCTAGCGCCTTTTTAAACAACTCACGCGGGTGAACGAGGCTGCTATTGAGTGTTCCCTGGCTAATTTGTTTTGGTTCACCGATCAGCCGATTCTTCGAATCAAGCATCAGCGCCCAGAATATTTCGGTTTGTAAAGTGCGCGCACGTTCGCGCAAAACTGCGGCAGCTTGCTCTGGGGTAACCACCATCGGGCTTTCGCCGATATTTTCCCGAGTCAGTCGTTGGGCCAGTTCAAGTGCGGCCTTTAATAACTGGGCGGTTACCGGACCAACCCCGCGGAACTGTTGTAGCTCTTTAGCCGAGGCTTTTGCCAATGCAGTTAAAGAACCAAAATAAATTAACATCTGCTGAGCCAGTTCGGCCACATTTTGTCCAGGCACACCGCTCCGAATAAGAATTGCGAGTAACACGGCATCGGGGACATGTTCTGCTCCTAAGCGGTCAAATTCCTCGCGCGGTTGCATCTGCACCGGCAACTCTTGCACTCGTAGTGCTTGTGTTTTGATGGCGTATTCAATGGGCTTATTATTCTCCATATCCCTCGTCCTTGATCCTATATTGCGCAACAGATATTCTATTTTCCGGTACTGCCAAAACCACCCGAACCCCGCGAGGTTTCGGAGAGTTCTTCGACCATTTCATAGTAGATTGGAGAGCAGTCGCAGGCGACAATCTGAAAAAGACGTTGCCCTTTTTCGGCGGTGTAGGAGACTTCTTTGATGTTGTCGCACATCGCCATAAGTTCGCCGCGATAGCCCCCGTCGATCAGGCCAATGGAGTTGGCTAGGCGAAGTGGCGTTTTGGAAATACTGGAGCGCGGCATCAGGTAGTAGGCGCGTCCATCTTCTGGCTCGCAGGCAATCCCTAGTTTAATGGGTTTGGTTTCGCCGGGTTCGATGGTGATGTCTTCTAGAACATAAAGGTCGAGACCCGCATCGCCCTCGTGAAAGTGCCCATGGTCGGAGTAGATCTCACGAGCGGTTTCGCTAAGTGGTTTAATTTTAAGATGCATGGTATATTTCCTATCGGGGGTTGATTTTAAAATTCAGAGCATAGTATCTTACCCCTGAAATTAACAAACCACTAATCGCCATTATTTGTTTATCTGATGAAGTTTTCAGGAGCACAGAGATTCCAGGTCTCTATAACCTCTGGCGAAGCGGGGGTAAAAAAATTTGGAGTGAACATATGTTAAAGTTGGCTATTTTTGGATCGGGGTCGGGCACGAATTGTCAGGCTATTATTGATGCGGTTGACGCAGGAACGCTGGATGTAGAAATTCAATGTATTTTGGCTGATGCGGAGGATGCATTCATTCTCGAACGCGCGCGAAAGCACAACATTCCAGCCATCTATTTTGACTGCGCTCCATTCAAGACGAAGCTCGATGGCGAGGGCGAAGAGAAGGTGCTCCAGATTTTGAAGGAGCATGACGTCGATTTCATCGCTCTGGCTGGATTTATGCGGATTGTGAAGGATGGCCTACTCAATGCTTTTGAGGGGCGGATCATCAATATTCACCCCTCCTTGCTCCCCAGCTTTCCCGGCCTCGACAGTGGAAAACAGGCCTTTGACTATGGCGTAAAAATTACGGGATGCACCGTTCATTTTGTGGATGCAGGCATTGATACCGGCGCAATCATTAACCAAAAACAGATCGCAATCGAAGACCACGATACCTTGGATTCCATGATGCAAAAGTTGCACGCCCAAGAACACATCGCCTATCCTGAAGCCCTTCAATGGGTCGCCAAAGGGCGATTGCGCCAAAACCTAAATCGCCGACTACACGATTAAGTGATCGTCTTCGGGGGCGTGCTCGCGGGAAAGCTTATTACCGTTCCAAGAACAACGCATCAGCACGAAAGAAACAACAAAGGCGGCGGCGAGCCAACCAGCCCCGAGCAAAAGAAGCGCCTTCGTTGAATAGTCGCCATAATTACCGGACAAATCGCTATACAGCGCAAATCCGATCACAACAATCAGAATGGCCGGCGTGATAAAACGAATTAATACATCCCAGATTCGGGAAAGCTTTACCCCTCCGGATTGATCAATATGACGGCGAGCAACGGTGGCTTTCAATACCCATCCCACCAACAGGCATTCCAGAATTCCGCCGGTTACCAATCCATAATTATTTATAAAGTGATCAACGATATCAAGAATCCAAAGTCCGGCGCGCGTTGTAAAAATAACACTGCCTAAACAGCCAATCAGGCAAACTACGGTGACCGTTTTTTTGCGGCCAAAATTGAATTTATCGATCAGCGAACAGCAAAAGGCTTCAACCAATGAAATGGCGGAGGAGAGCCCCGCCATAATTAGCATG
>JAUUYK010000065.1 GCA_030588285.1 Kiritimatiellales bacterium | reverse complement strand
TGGACTCCTCACCTACACCTGGACCTCCACCAACCAACCGGCCGTAAAACAAGAAGAAAGCCTCCCCGTTTGGTGGACCTTCAACCCGGCCGTCTTCGTTTCCACCACCACCTGGAAAGCCTACGCCCAAAACGTGCAAAGCAACTTACTCGCCGCGGCCGAAAACCAAACCGATTCCATTGCACTAGCCAAACAACTCATCGACGGCTTAAATACCGATCGGGAAAAAGTTATTGTCCTGCGCGATTGGGTCGCCAAAAACCTGCGCCCCGCCGGCCCCAGCTTAACCAACTTGCCCCTCTCCGCCATCACCCCCGCCAACCAAACCCTCGCCGAGCGGTATGGCAACAACCCCGACCGCATGGTTGTGCTATACAGTCTATTAACGGCAGGCGGATACTCCCCCGAATTTGTACTTTCCGGCGGACTGCCCCTCATCCCCGAAGCCGTAAAACCCCTACTTAAAAACCCCGCACGCAGCGCCTTTAATACGGTTCTTCTGAAACTGAATATCGAGGGTAAAATCGTCTACCTCGACGGCTCCTCGCAATATGCCGAACTCGGCACCTCCATCTACGACCACCGCGCCGTACTAAATTTAAAAACCGGCGATATCAGCACCATCGACATTGCGCCGAAAAAAGATGACCGCTCCCATGTAAAAATAAACATGAGCATCACGGCCAACGGAAAAGCAGAGCTCACCCAAGAAGCTACCATACAAGGAATAGACTTCGAAAACTTCCATCAAGGCTACGCCGAAATCACCCCCGAAAATCGCCGCCGTCACTACCTCGAACTGGTCTCCGATATTTCACAATCTGCCACCGCCTCCTCCGAGCTCATCACCGACTACACCACCTACCCCGGTCATATGGAATATTCCGTTACCGCCGAACGCTACGCCGTTCAAGACGGAAACTACCTCTACTTCGTGATTCCCGGCGGACTTGGCGACTTATTAAAAGACCGCTCCAACGAACGAACCCTCCCGCTCGCGTGGAACGACTACATCGACAGCGTCACCGAATATAACCTCGTTCTGCCCAAAGGATACGAACCCGTCATTATGCCCAAATCCTTCTCATGGCAAACCCCAGATGGAGCCGGCATGGTTCAGATTTCCGTCGTCTATTCCAAACGGACCAACACCATCCGCATGGTACAAATCGCCGACCTTCGCCCCGCGCTCATCCCCGCCGCAGACTTCTCCGACATCATCGAAGCCAGCCGCAAACTCGCCCACCCCGACATGCGCACCATCTTGTTGAAGAAAAAGTAGGATCAACTTGGATCTCAAGAAAGATTCAACTATGAATACGCCATGAGCTTAATTGCGGAAAAATTAGAAGAAATTCGACGGATACTTAAACCGCATCCGTCGATTCTTGCGGCCTATCTCCATGGTTCCACAGCGAAAGGAACCGCGCGGGCGGACAGCGACATCGACATCGCCCTTCTTCCAAAACCCGGAACTGTTCTTTCGCTAAAAACGCGGCTCGAGCTTGCAGGGGAACTGGAATCCGCCCTAGGAAAAAATGTTGATCTCGGCGAGCTCTCCTCCCGCAACCTAATCTATATCAAAGAAGTCATTGAAAACGGGCTGGAAATTTTCACACACAACCGTTTCCAATCCGACCTCTTCATCGCCACCAGTCTCTCCATGTATGCCGACTTGCAAGAACACCGAAAAGAGGTTCTCCATGCCTACACCACCTAGCGATATCCTTCTCAATAAAGCCGCCATAATCGAACGATGCATCCGCCGCATAAAAGAAGAATATGCCGCATCACCACAACTCAACAACCCCTCTCACGTTGATGCGCTCACGCTCAACATTGAGCGTGCCTGCCAAGCCGCAATCGATATGGCCATGCACCTGGTCAGCCAAAAGCATTTAGGTATCCCGCAAAATAGCGCCGGAGCATTCGATTTTCTCGCCAAATCCAAACACATCTCCCCCGAGCTCTGCAATTCGCTCCGCGCCATGACCGGATTTCGTAATGTTGCCATCCATGAATACCAAGAACTCGACACCGAAATTCTTCACTACATTGCAACGAAAGGATTCATGGATTTCATCCTCCTTTGCACGGCTCTCGGTCTTCAGATTGAAGGATAAAAATTACAAAGTAGAAATTAACAGAATCCCGGCACCTCTTTGCGCCCTTTCATGGCGATTAATACAATGAAATTACACTATCTCCAGCATGTCCCGTTCGAAGGGCTTGGCATCATTAAACCCTGGGCCGAGGCCAACGGTTTTAAAATTTCCTGCAGCCGCCTTTATGCCGGCGAAAAACTCCCCAAAATGGAAGCGTTTGACTGGTTAATTGTGATGGGCGGACCGATGGGGATTTTTGACGACACCGAATACCCCTGGCTTGTCGCCGAGAAAGAATTCATTAAACGAGCCGTCGATACGAATAAAACGGTATTGGGCATCTGCCTTGGCGCGCAACTTATGGCCGATGTGCTCGGCGCCAAAGTATACCCCGGACCGCAAAAAGAGATCGGATGGTTCCCGATTCAACGGGCCCAAAATGCCCCGATGTTAATCCCTGAAGAATTGATGGTTTTCCACTGGCACGGCGACACCTTCGAACTCCCCGATGGTGCGGTTCGATTGGCCTCTAGCGAGGCCTGCGCAAACCAAGGATTTGTTTATAACCACCGCGCCATTGGTCTCCAATTTCACATGGAAACCACGCCCGAAAGCATGAATGCCCTCATCAAAAATTGTAGCGATGAGCTCACCAATGCGACCTTCATTCAAACGGCCGAACAGATGCGGAATGGACGTCCGTTGATCAATCAAATAAATGCTGCAATGGAGCACCTGCTCGACGCTATCCTAGCAGTGTGAACGGGACCGAGGCCGTGATAAAGAGAGTGAATCTTGCAGAAAAATTGCGGTATGGGTAAGAGCGCCCCGCTTCTTTTTCTCCTCCGCTCGTGTCACTCTATTACTCGGCATTTTCCAGATAGGTTTCTGCAAATCGTTTTCCCATCTTTATTTGCCCTTTTGCGCTGTAATGAACATTATCCTCATTCTTCTTGATTAGTTTTTCTTCCGAGGTTCCCGCTTCGCCACCTATATACGCATTCTTCTCGCAGTCGTCCGTTTTAACCACGGCCGTATTCGCTAAATTTATTTCTTCCTGAGCCTTGCGGACAATATCGACGTATCCCCACCGAGACCTGCCGCGGAAACTATTACCGGGATTGACTTGGCCACAAAGAAAGAGCAAGTCGGGGACTTTGGTGTCTTTACGAATAAAAGCAATATATTGCAGTAATTTGCCCTTATATGCCATCGCGACTTCTTTACTACTAGAATCACTTTCCCCCTGATGCCAGAGCATGGCTACCAATGGTGCTTCAGGAACACTATTTTTTGCATCCCAAAAATCGGCCAGCAAACGTGGATACAGTTTTTTCTTTGATTCGGGGTGCCATTTGTCCATGGACGTCCCCCCCCGAGCGTATTTGACGATACCAATGTGGGTATCAGGCAATGCTTTGGAGAGAGTATGAGCAAATCCAACCTCGGGACCAAAGCGATCGGTGATTTCAAAAAGCGTCCATTCTTTCGTTTTTGCATTCCAGATGGATACATTTTTCAGAGGCAAACGATACGCTTCATATTCACTTGTTTTGGGAAGGTCGGGTAGAAAGCCATTACCGGCCATATTGGATTGCCCGCTCAGCAAAAATAGGATATCCGGCTTATTATTTAGAGCACTCGACTTATTTAGCGCTGTTTTTTTAAGGCCGGTATTTTGCCGCTGTACCTTTAACATTTCTTCGGCACATCTTTCCCCCTGCAGCTTCATGCTCTGGGTATCATTGGGGCCATCCGTCACATTCTGAGCACATAGCGTTGTCCCGCAGAGCATGGTGACCCCGATGAAATACCTAAGAATATGGTGCAGCGGATTTTTCATTTTCGAACCTTCTTTTAAAAGCCATCGGTTGGAGCTTTAATAATTAAAAAAAAGGGGCGCCTTTCAGCGACCCTTCGTTACATAGGCAATCCCGCCCACGATTTTCGGGCAGAATGCCCGAGCCCTCTGTTTTAGCCTACCAGTGCGAGAAGCACTCCGGCCGCAACGGCAGATCCGATTACGCCAGCCACGTTCGGGCCCATGGCGTGCATGAGCAGGAAGTTTTGTGGATTGGCTTCAAGACCAACTTTGTTGGCCACACGAGCAGCCATCGGAACGGCGGATACTCCAGCGGCACCGATCAACGGGTTTATTTTGTCTTTGCTGAATTTGTTCATCAGCTTGGCGAGCAACAGACCGGATGCAGTACCGATGATGAAAGCCGCAAGACCGAGTCCCAAAATACCGAGGGTCTGAACATTCAGAAACTTATCGCCAGCCAGTTTTGAACCAACGGCAAGACCGAGCATGATCGTGACAATATTGATGAGCGAGTTCTGTGCCGTCTCAGACAGACGATCCACAACGGCGCATTCTTTCATCAGGTTACCGAGCATGAGCATACCGATCAGCGGGGTGGCCGAAGGGAGTAGCAACAGACAGAGGAAAAGAACCAATAACGGAAAGACAATCTTCTCGGTTTTGGAAACGTGACGCAGCTGCTTCATCTCAATGGCGCGCTCTTCCTTAGTTGTAAGTAGACGCATGATCGGTGGCTGAATGATCGGAACCAATGCCATATAGGAGTAGGCCGCAACGGCAATGGCTCCTAATAGGTTCGGCGACAATCGCGAGGCCAGGAAAATGGCGGTCGGGCCGTCAGCTCCGCCGATGATACCAATTGCGGCAGCATCTTGCATAGTGAACAGTCCCCCCATGGACATGGCGCCGAGCAAGGCAATAAAGATACCAAACTGCGCGGCAGCACCGAGCAACGCAGTCTTTGGATTAGCCAGCAACGGACCGAAGTCGGTCATGGCCCCCACACCCATAAAGATGAGCAACGGGAATACGCCGGATTCCACCCCTACCGTGTAGAAGTAGTACAGAAAACCGGCGGGTTGTCCGGGCATTGGGCCTGCCGAAATTCCAGCCATTGGAATGTTCGTTAAGATTGCACCAAAACCAATCGGCAAGAGGAGCAAAGGCTCGAACTTTTTGGCGATCGCCAGATAGATCAGACCCAATCCAACAAGGATCATCACAAACTGCCCCAAGCCTTCCGGCAAGAGCGCGCTCGATACATAGCCTTCGGCTTCAGCGACTTCAATCTTGTGCTCCAAGTCGGCAATCAACAAGGCATCAACACCGTGTGCTTTATGAATCTCGTTATACGCTCCGTGAAAATGGCCGGCGGAAATTTCCGCTTTCACCGTTTTAATTAGCGCCGCTTGATAGCTTGCAGCCTTTTCTTCCTGCGTCGGCGGATTAAAGAAGCGGTAGATACCGGTTTCTTTGCCGAGCTTCTTAAAGCCGTCTGCAATGGATATTTTAGTATCGATCTTCATGCTGTCCGCCGAGGTACTGGCCCCTTCGGCCTGCACCCGAACGGCTCCGCCAAAAATGGCGACCGCAAGAAGTCCTATGGTAATGAATTTCTTCATGTTTGGAATCTCCTTCAAAAACCCGGTTAGTTGATGGAAGCCATGGCTTCGCCAGACGTTACGGCCGCGCCAACATCGGCTGCGATGGAAGAGATGGCTCCGGCAACCGAAGCTTTCACTTCAATTTCCATCTTCATGGCTTCCACCACGAAGATCACATCACCTTCATTCACATGATCGCCCACGCTTACATTCACCTTAATAACTTTGGCATTCATTGGAGCAGCCACTTCAACCGAATCGGCCGATTCATGAGCCACGCTTCCGCCGCCAGAGGTTTCAGCGCCATCGGCCACGTTGATATCATAGGATCTCCCATTGACCGTTGCTTTGTCGCCTTGAACATTAACAGCAAGTGTTTTGCCGTTCACGGTTACAGAGT
>JAUUYK010000021.1 GCA_030588285.1 Kiritimatiellales bacterium | reverse complement strand
CCCAGCAAATGTGGCTGACGCCCGAACTCGAAATCCAACTAGACGCGATGCGGAAGGCGCGGAAAAATAGACCCTAAGCGCTAAGCATTTAATTTCAGCACCTTCCCGTTTTCTTTTCTGCACAAGAGAGACTCCGGTTCGGCCCTTGGCAGACACCGTCCAAATTTCGATGATGACGTATTTCATTCACAATATTAACCCGATCGTACTTGAAATCGGCGGTCCACTGGCGATCCGCTGGTACGGGCTCTCTTATCTGCTGGGATTTGTTGCCAGCATTTTGCTGTTGCGTCACTGGTCAAAACGCGGGGAATTTGAGGTTCCGCAATCAGAAGTCAGTAACTTTGTGGTTTTGCTGGCCTTTTTTGGCGTCTTTATGGGCGGCCGGCTGGGCTATGTATTTTTCTACAGCTTCGGCACTTTCCTGAGTGATCCGCTCTATGCCTTCCGCGTTTGGGAAGGGGGTATGGCGAGTCACGGCGGTTTTATCGGTGTGATTCTTTTCATACTTTGGTATGCCCGAAAGAATAAACATTCGTTTTGGAATCTGGCGGATAACATGGCCTGCACGACATCGCTGGGCCTTGCCTTCGGGCGGTTGGCCAATTTTGTGAATGGCGAGTTATGGGGACGTGTGACCGATGTTAAATGGGCGGTTATTTTTCCTCAGAAACTGGGATTGCACTATGGCGACTACGATCGCCCCTTCTTTGAAAAGTTAATTGAGTCTGGCCAGCTCATGCCGCGCCATCCATCCCAACTTTATCAGGCCGCCACCGAAGGGTTTCTTGTTTTTGGAATCATGATGCTATTACGTCGCACGGTTTGGGGAAAACGACTGGGAGCATTGAGTGCCGTCTATCTATTTCTTTATGCCCTCGCCCGCATTTCGATGGAGTTTTTCCGCGAACCCGACAGCACAATCTATTTTGGTTGGTTGACTAAGGGGCAGCTTTATTCCGTTCTCATGATCGGCGGAGCCATAGGTATTGCCTGGAAAAAGGGATTGTTCACATCAAATCTTTGCGGGGCAAAAATAAAACCAATGGATTAATGTAAATGGGATGAAAAGAAACCACTGAAATAACCGCGATTTCAGGAATTAAGAGGTGATCAGTTTTTTAAATCGCGCCATTCCTTCCAGATCACGGGCACTCAGCTTGTAATAGATGGAGTTGTCGAGGTAGTCGAGCCAGAATAGATAGGTTCCCCCAAGCTGATCAGCGAAGCGTTCGGCGATGGCTTCCGTGGCTTTAAACCCTGCGGCATACGCTTTATGCGCAATCTCGGTTATTTCAGCAATCTGTTCACAATCTTTCCGGACCGCCCATACCGCAAAAACAAAAGGAAGTTGGGTCCATTTCAGCCACGCTTCGGCCAAATCGATATCTCCCGCCGGAGCCGGATCTGCACAGAGCGCGCGGTCACCAATTACCACCGCCGCATCGGGCTTTTCCACGGTTTTGAAATCGCACATTTCAACCTCCTGCTTGAAATATTTGGTCAGCAGCAGTTCGGCCAAGGCATTCGATGTGGCCGATGCGGGATCGCGCGCGACGGTCTTAATCTGCCCCATTGGCTTGTTGCATTTCAGCAGTACGCTGCGAACCGGCCCTTCGGCCGCAACCCCCAATCCTTCAATCAGGGTCAATTCAGGATGAGCAAACATATGCGCAACCGGAATAACCGCCGCATCGACCTTCCCAGCAAGTAGCCCCTTCACCAAGATTGACGGATGGCCATATTCCACCCTAGATCCTGGAGAAATTTCCACCAGTTTCTCCATCAACGGCGCCTGGTTGCTATAGGGAGCACCTGCAAAAATAAATTCGTTCTTCATATTTTTCTACTTCTTGCCTGAAAAAATACAAACGGTTCCGAAGGTGAGTGAGGCGTATTGAACTCCAGAAAAACCGGAGGCACTGAACATATCCGTTACGGTTGCAGGTTTAGGGAAATCTTCAATTGAATCCATCAGATATTTATAGGCCGTACCGCCACCAAGTATTTTTCCGATGAGGGGAATCAAGGGCCGATAGATCCGATATCCAAGCCGTACCAGCGGATTGGCCGGATAGGTGGCCTCCAGAATAATTAATACGCCACCGGGTTTTAGTACGCGCATCATTTCGTCCAGCGCCAACTGCCGACGTTCAATGTTTCGAAAACAAAATCCGGATACAATACCATCGAATGTTTCGTTCGCCATTGGAAGGTTCAGCGCATCGGCCATAAGAAAAGAGACGGCATCGCCCACGCTCCGTTTCTTGGCTTTATCACGCGCAATTTCCAGCATCTGTTCCGCCGGATCAATTCCTTCGACCAGCACATTGGCCGACTGATCCAAAATCTCAAAAACCAAATCGCCCGTACCGGTGCCGATATCGAGATAACGCCCGCCGTGAAACGGCTTCAACCGCTCGATCGTTTTCCGCCGCCACCCCTTATCCATCCCCATCGAAATAGCCCGATTAGCCACATCGTAGTTTTTTGCAATACGATCAAACATTTCGCGGTTTTCTTCCGCCGAAATTAACGTATCCCGATCTGTTATTTTTTCTTCCATAATTTAAATTTTACCAACGGATTAATGTAAATGGGATATTTTATTTTGAGTTACACCTCGAACGGTTAAAGCCGTCCGACCAAAATTGACCAATGCGCCATGGCTAATATTAAGTTTACGCATATAACTTATTAAACGAGCCAAATCCGCGGCCGTCGTCCGATCTTGCAACGCACTATTTTTTACGCCAAGCCGCTTTTCCACCGAAAAGCCCTTGATTGCTCGAGCACCCAAATTTTCCGTTTTATATCTTAAAGAAACAGAAGGCACTTGCACCATAAAACCCGCCGCGTTGCATTCTGTAATCAATAATTTTTTCGAAGCAGATTCTCCATAACCAACGCCATGTTTCAACAAAACAACCCGGCACGCCTTAACGAAATATTCCGCCATTTCAGGGTCTGCCGTCACAACATCATCCCATGAATCCGTCAGAATCAACATCCCATGATTAGGTGTATACGGAACCCGTTTAAAACGCAATTGTTCCAACCCGAAATTCATTAATATCCCGAGATCTTTTTCCCCTAATTTCAGGTAGTTAATTAGCTACGCATACTGTTCTGGCGCAAAGTTAGTTCGATTATGTTTCAACTCAATAACCACTTTATTCTCAACCAGAATATCTAATTCAACCGCTCAACGCATTGTTCGCGATGCATCAACGCCCCTCGCAAATGACGATCAACCTTTAATCCCCTATCCATTAAGGCCCTTAATAAAGCACGATGATAATCCATTTCATCCCACCCAGGACCCAGTAGGTTATGTACATCCATTCCTGCACCGATAATTACATGCGTCAATTCTCCATAAAGCAGTTGATTTCGATTTTCCATCATACAACCTTATCCTTCTTACATTAATCCGTTGGTCTTTTTATTTTTAACGATCAGCGGATATCGTCCCAGGTTATTGGGGCTTCCTGCCCAAAGAGGGAGAGTACGTGGTCGGCAAAGAACCCCAGCATTTCGGCCATGGAAACTTCGTTAGGGTCGCGCCCCTTCGACATATAATACGGCGGCGACATCGGCATAATCGTTCCGCCGGCGGTGGCAACACTGACGGCATTTTGTGCATTAATCAGCGTCCATGGGGCTTCGCGAATACAGAGCACCACCTTGCGGCCCTCCTTCAATTGGCAGTGCGCGGCGCGGGTTACCAACGAATCCGCAATGCCCGACGCCACTTTGCCCAACGTATTTGCCGAACACGGCATAATCACCATGCCCAGGGTTGGAACCGAGCCCGAGGCGATCGAAGCCGTTAGATCCCCATCCTTCCAAATCTGGGCCGCCAACGCCTCCAATTCTGCGAACGGCCCGACT
Organism: Kiritimatiellales bacterium; assembly: GCA_030588285.1. The sequence continues at coordinate 5,803 of JAUUYK010000021.1, read as the reverse complement.
TCCTGTTCGTAGACCACCCGCCCCATTTTGCTCGCCACCAGTGCGACTGGCCACTGCGATTTCTCCATTAATAGCTTCGTTGCTAGCGCCCCCGAAGCCCCCGTCATGGCTACCACTAAATTCATAATTACCCTTATTTTTAACCTAAATTAGTCTCCCGATCTTATCCCAACAGCACCACCAGCGTGCCAGCGATTCCGGCAATGGCGGAGATCGGGAAAAATCGGACGGAAATTGGAATCCGCTGCATATAGCCCGCACCAAAAGCCGCCGCAGAAACCAACAATGCGATCGTTGCAAAAACCGACGTGGTCGGAATCCAGAGCAACACGAGTGCAGCAAACGAAATCAGATGGGTAACCGCCGCCACCAACTGCGCGCCTTTTGAACCCAGCGCGGCGGGAAGACTACGAACATTATTTTCTCGATCGAAATCAATATCCAGCAACGCGTAAATAATATCGAATCCGCTAATCCAGCAGAACGTAAACAGCGTCAGCAACATGAGTTCAATCGGAAACACCAAACTATTGGTTACCGCAACAAACGCCGCAATCGGCGCAATCCCTAAAGCCACTCCAATGCCATAATGACAAAGGGGTGTAAATCGCTTAAGCAACGAATAGACCGCCAACGGAATTAAAGGCAGCAAAGAAAGCTTTAACACCATACTTCCGAGTAGCGCACAGGCGATAAAATAAACCGCCAATCCCGCCAACGCCACACCAACCCCCTGCCCCATCGATAGCTTACCCGAGGGCAACTCCCGATTTTTAGTCCGCGGGTTTTTGGCGTCGATATCTCGGTCAAAAATTCGATTGAGTGCCATCCCAAACGTCCGCGCACCGAGGCCAACCAGCGTAATAAGCAGTAGCACTCGCAGAGGCGGACAGTGCCCGCCCGCCCCAATCCACGCTCCGGCGAACAACAATGGCAGGCTAAAAATCGTATGCTCCACCTTCGTAAAGGAGTGCAGTTTCTGTAGCAATGTAGATGAGGCATCTGGCCTCGTTACAGCAGAAGGGTCGGCAGACGCTAGATTGGTCGCCTCGTCTACAATCCCAGCAACGGCCTCCGCCACGGTTTCAGAAACGGGGGTGATGTGTTTTTGAATATCTTCCTTCCCACTCACATCGCCAAAATCAGTGACCCCTTTAATTAGGATGCAGGGAATATCGAACGCTTCACAAACGCGCGCAACGGCGTAGCCCTCCATATCGACGAGCTCGCCATATTTAGAAAGTTCCTTTTTTCGGGCCGACTCAAAGACCGGTTCATCAACACTGACGAGGCGTTTTAGCCCCAGGCCGACCCCCACATTCACCGCCGCCTTTAACTCCTCGGTACTCACCGAGGAAACACGATAGACCCCCCCGCGCTTAAGGCGGTTATTCAACGCACCGCAAACACCGGCATTAATAAGGGTTGTGCAGCCCTCGTCCTTCACCAGCTTTTCCGCGGCAATACGCGCGGCCTCCAGCCCCATTCCTGAGATAGAAACCACCGTTCCTTCCGGAACTCCCCGGTCCAAAAACGGTTGCGCTTCCATCTCGGTTGCAAATATGATTCCAATCATTTCAATACTCCTGCACTAGTCGCCATTTCTTCTAGTTGATTAATCGCCGCTCGGCCTTCGGAACCGAGATCGAGAGTGAATTCGTTGACGTAAGTTTTTATGTGTTCATTGGTAACGTGGTCGGCCAGCTCTTGTGCGTGCGCTTTAATGTAGTCGCGGGCGGAGTCCGGATTGGCGATGGCGGTCTGAATGGAGTCTTTCAACTGCGCTTCAAATGCGGCGATACGTTCGGGGCCGAGGCTCTTTTTTGCGGCGATGCAACCGAGCGGAATAGGGAGCCCCGTTTTAATTTCCCACCAGTTACCTAAATCTTCTACAAAGTGAAACCCCCGTTCTTTATAGACAAAACGCCCTTCGTGGATAATTACCCCCGCATCGACGGCGCCCGATTCAACGGCATCCATGATTTGATCGAACGGCATAAAGACTCGATTCTTTAATTCAGGATTCCAGAGACGGAGCAACAGGTGCGCCGTGGTAAATTCGCCGGGAACAGCAATGACCGAGTCCGCCAACAAAGCACCCGGAGTGTCACGTCTACGAATCACCAACGGACCACATCCACGCCCGAGAGCCGCACCGACCTGGAGCAGTTCGTAGTGCTCCCTCACGAGCAACCAGGCGTGAAATGACAGCTTGGTGACATCGTATTCCCCCTCAAAAGCCCGTTCATTGAGCGTTTCAACATCGTGCAAATGAGGTTGAATACCAGTCAGTTGCGACAGTTTACAGAAGATGAACGTATCGTTAGGACAGGGCGAATACGCAACGCTGATCGGTTTTTTTTGCATGTATGAGAACCTTATAACCCTTAAATCATGTATATTATGTACAGTTTTTTAAAATAATGATTGAACCGATCATCATTCCAGCTATTATCCACTCCATCAATTTCAAAACGAATTAATCGTGAGGCCAAATAATGAAAGCACAACCCGACTTAACGCAAGTGGAAAAGGACAAACTAGCTATCGACCCGGATTTTGACTTCCGCGAGATTGCCAAACGCCCGTTCGAGGACATCACCCCCAATGAACTGGCCATGTTCAAATGGAGCGGGGTTTATCACCAGCTTCAGCCCAGCTTTTTCATGATCCGTGTGGTGACCCCCGGCGGCCAAATGACCACCAAACAATTTAACCGCGCCATCGATCTAGGCGAACAATACGCGCAGGACGAGATTTGCATCACGACCCGCCAGACGCTTCAGTATCACTGGATCCGGCAAGAGGATCTCTATAAGATTATCGAAGGCATGGCCGAGGTAGGAATCACCACCAAAAACGGATGCGGCGACGTTCCGCGTAATATTGTGGGCGACTCCCTCGCCGGAGCCGGACCCGAGCAAGTCGGCGATTCGCTTAAAATTATCCGTTGGATGGCTGAAGACGACGAAATTCAAAACCAGCGCAACCTACCCCGTAAACATAAAATTAGCGTGGCCTCAAGCAACGACGCGCTGGCACAAACCCTGATGAATTGCCAAGGCTGGGTCCCCGTTGAGTCCAACGGGGTGGTCGGCTGGAAATTTCATGCGGGCGGCGGGCTCGGCGCGCGACCTTATCTGGCTAAAGTAATTTTCGACTGGGTGCCAGAAGAGCTCGTAATTCCCGTAACCCGCGCCGCGATTGAAGCTTTTCGCCGCCACGGCGATCGGCGTAAACGCGCGCACTCCCGCCTTAAAGTGGTCGTCGACCAAATGGGCGCCAAAAAATTTGGTGAGGTGCTCATCGCTCTTATGAAAGAAAAGAACGTTCCAGGATTGGACGCCATCGTATTTTCCAAAACGCCGGTTCCAACCATTGGTAGAATGTCGATTAATGGCCAAGCCGTGATTCCGCAAAAAAACGCAGGCAAAAGCATTGTCCGCGTTCTGATTCCCCGATCCGAAATAAAAACCCCCGAATCGCGCATCATTTCAAAACTGGCCGACGATCTCGGCGGGGGCATCATCATGTTTACCAACCGCCAGAATCTGGAGTTGCACGATGTGCCGAACGAGAATGTGGAAAAATTGATCGCGGCCTTACATACCGCCGGATTCAACACCGAAGGGCATGAACATCTGCCCGATATCGTTGCTTGCGTGGGCACTACCGTTTGTAAAATGGCCGTATCCGATTCTCCGGATGCATACCATCGGCTCTATGCCGCACTCACCACCGACGAAGCCTATTGGAAATCCGTCGGCACGCTTCGGATCAACATCACCGGATGCCCGAACAACTGCGCGCATGGATGGATTGCCGATATTGGACTGCGCGGAACACGTACGCGAAATCCCGCCGGCGGAAGCACCGAAGGCTACACTATTTTTGTGGGCGGAAAACTGAGCGAAGCCGGAAAAATCGGAGAATACCTCTGCGATACCCCCACCGAATCCATCGTACCCGCCGTGAAAAAGGTACTCGATACCTACCTCGCCCATCGCGAAAATGACACCGAACTCTTTGTTGATTTCTGCGAACGCATCACCATTGAAAAATTTCAGGAACTGGTAAAATGAAACCGCTATTAAACGAAGCCGAAGCACTCATCAACGCCGGCCAATACAACGATGCAGTTGAACTCCTCTGCCGCCAAGGTGTGCCGCAAGAAACCGCCGTTTTTGAACTGATTGCTCTAGCCCACCACAAAAAAGATCAAGCGCGGGGCGATGTCTATTCCGCCGTTATTTTTGCCGGCCGCGCCATTTCCAGCGGAAGCACCAACCCGCTGATGCAGCAGATCATCGATTCCTCCAAACGACAGGACACCGATTCTGTTGGATCGCTTACACCGCAAAAATATAAACTGGGTGGCTGGCAGGAAAAGCGGGAAGCCACCGATGCGCCACTCTCGCAAAATGCCCTTTCCAAACTAAATGGAAAAGCGGATGCCCCGAAAGATTTTGACTGGCTCGGGAAAAACATTCCCTGCCAAAAAGCCTGCCCAGCCTCTACCGACATTCCCGGCTATCTCCAAGCGGTCTACGAAGGCCGCCACTCGGATGCCTACGACATTAACCTGCGCGACAACATATTCCCCGCCGTACTCGGCCGCGTTTGCGCGCGCCCCTGCGAATCGGAATGCCGCCATGGCTGGGAAGACCTCGGCGATCCCGTGGCGATTTGTTTCTCCAAACGCTCATCCGCCGATTTTAAACAGCAAGATCTTGTGGTGATGGATAAATGGTTCGGCGACTCTGGCAAACGGGTCGCGGTTGTTGGTTCCGGCCCCGCGGGTTTAGCTGCGGCCCGTCAACTGGCGCTGCTCGGTCACGCGGTTACGGTCTATGAAAAACACAGTGTCCCCGGCGGCATGATGAATCAGGGCATTCCCGTTTTCCGGCTACCGCGCGATCTCATTGCCAAGGAAGTGGAACAGATTACCGCACTCGGCGTGGAAATCACCTGCAACACCGAGATTGGAAAAGAGATCACCCTCTCCCAACTAACGGAGCAAAATGATGCCGTTATTATGGCCGCGGGAACCCTGCGCCCAAATCTACTCGATTTACCCGGCAAAGAGTTGAAAGGCATTCGCCACGGCCTCGACTTCCTCCTGGACGTGAACACCACCGGAACTACCGAAATCGGCAAAAAGGCCGTTGTCATTGGCGGCGGATTCACCGCGATGGACTGCGCCCGCGCCGCGATGCGGCTTGGCGCCGACACCACGGTTTGCTACCGCCGGGGCGAAGCCCAAATGCTGGTGACTCCCGGCGAACTCGAAGAGCTTGAGCACGAGGGCATTCCACTCGATACGATGGTTGCCCCCAAAAGATACCTCGGCAAAAATGGCGCGGTTATCGCGATAGAGTTTATCCGCACCGAACTCGGCGCACCCGATGAGAGTGGCCGCCGCCGCCCCGTCGAAATTACGGGTAGCGAGTTCGAACTACCGGTCGATACCATCTTGCTAGCAACCGGCCAATTCCCCGACACCCGCTGGATCGACGCCGCATTAAAAGACGATCTGGTTGAAGAAGATGGCTGGCTCAAGAGCGGCTCGGCCTTTTCCACGGCGCGCGATAAAATCTTTACTGCGGGCGACTTTGCCACGGGGGCCAGTTCATTGATTCAAGCCATCGGCCACGCCAAAGATTCCGTTCGTGCGGTTGATCAATTTCTGACGGGACAGGTTCGACTCAAAGATTTTGCAAAAATCGAGGATGTAACCGAAACCGGCCGTATCCGCGAAATGGATGACGTTGCACGGCAATCGATGCCAACCATTGGGCTGGCT
>JAUUYK010000158.1 GCA_030588285.1 Kiritimatiellales bacterium | reverse complement strand
GGGAGACAGATTTTTTGACGGCCGAAATAATTTTACTCATCAACGAAAGGTCTTTCAGCAGGGCCGCTCCGGCTCCCCGCGAGACCACTTTTTTGACGGGACAACCGCAATTGATATCGATCCAGTCGAAAAGTCCGGCCTGCTCAACATACTTCGCAGCCTCGGCCATCGCCTGGGGATCGCGCCCAAAGATGTGCCCCGCAATGGGGTGTTCATTTTTTGCGGTGTCCAGCACTTGAAAGGTTTTTTCGAAATCACGGCGAATGCCTTCGGCACTTGTTAATTCCGTGTAAACGGCTCCTGCGCCCTGCTCAAGGCAGAGCGTACGCATCGCGGAATCGGTATACCCCGCCATCGGGGCGAGCACCACGGGATTGTCGATTTTCACGGTTCCAAACTGTAGAGGAGCAAATTTCATTAGGCAGGAAATATTTCCCAGTCGCGCCCCGATGTAAACTGAGAACTCTTTATAATCGGCATTCTTTCGATAAACCGATTAACTAATGAATAGTTAGACAGGAGATTTTAATGCACGGAGCCCTTATTGCTGTTACTTGTATCCTCGGAGCCTTGATCTGGGGACTTTATGGTGGAAAACGCCGACGCGATGCCGCCCCGCCAGAAGCGAAGCGACTGAATCTTAAATTCATCCGCGAGCGTAATTACCGGATCGTAGCCCTCTTCCCCTTCTTAAAAGATATTAACCCCGGCACGAACTGCTATGCTTTTAACTCCATGAGCGGGCTTTACAACGGGCACGAAATCACGATGTTTGATTATCACGTTGAAACCGCCGAAAAAGGAGCACACCACAGCTCTTTTTTCGTCCTACAACTTTCCCCGAAAAGTCATCCATCAAAAACCACTCTGGCCGACATTCAACACCTCCACCCGGACCTCAATATTGACCTGAGCCCAACCCAACTAGCCCTTCAATTTAAAGATACTCTTAAAACCAAAGAACTTGAACCTCGGCTAAAACAGCTTATTGAAATCCACGATCTAATTTTGGAATAACAAGGAGAATAAAATGAAGAGTCCACCCAAAGCCTATGAGAATATCCCCTTCCTCAATAGCGATGCCTGTCGCCCTGTCCGGCTTCAACTTGAATATCTCCACCCCGAAGAAACCATGAAGGAACAGGGCGTGCAATCGACCATCGTGCTTTTTGGCAGCGCCCGAATCCCCTCGCCCGAAACCGTCGACGCATGCAAAAACCCGCAAAAAGCAGCCCTACTCTCATTCTATGAAGAGGCTCGAAAACTTGCCCGCATCGTCAGCACCAGTTGCCAAACCAATCATGAGTGCGAATATGTGATTGTGACGGGGGGCGGGGGCGGCATTATGGAGGCCGGAAACCGCGGGGCGAAGGAGGTCGGTTGCAAATCGATCTCACTCAACATTACGCTGCCCCACGAGCAAGAACCCAACCCGTATGTCACCGAGGAACTCTGTTTTGAATTTCGCTATTTCCATATGCGTAAAATGCACTTTCTTTCCCGCGCAAAAGCGGTCTGTATTTTTCCAGGAGGCTTCGGCACATTCGATGAACTTTTTGAAGCTCTCACCTTAATTCAAACGGGAAAAGTTCCAAGAATGCCGCTCATTCTCTTCGGTTCCGAACATTGGAAACGATTAATTGACTGGGATTATCTGGCCGAATGCGGGCTTATTGCCCCCGAGGATCTCAACCTGCTCACCTTCTGTGATTCAGCAGAAGAGGCCTGGAAAACGATTACCGAATATTACAAAAAATAAAAAAGGCCCCTATGAAACGACTGAAACATCTCGCCCTTTCCGCTTTTGCAATCGTTCTTTTATCGGGTTGCGCGGGCGCGGCATTTAATAGACTCGACCTTACAGTCAGTCGGAATATCACGGTCGGACAGGAGTTGATCGACCTGCAGGAAGCTCATGAAAAAGGCATCCTAAACGACTCGGAATACATAGAAGCGAAGAAAGATGTCCTCCACTTTCTAGATCAACTAGGTGACATTAAAACTAAATAGGATTTTATTATGATACATGTACTTGCATCCATCGGGGTGAACCCAGGAAAACGCGCGGAATTCATCGCGTTGTTCAAAGAAAATATTCCAGCAGTTCTTAACGAAACCGGATGCGTGGAATATATCCCGACCATCGACACCAATAGCGGTATCGATACACAGTGGAAAGATGAAAACGTGGTAACGATTATCGAAAAATGGGAAACCATTGAAGCATTACGCGATCATCTCGTTGCGTCACATATGGTAGCTTTTCAAAAAAATGCGGCGGATTTGATTGAAGATATTTCGCTGACGATTCTGGAGGATGCTTAACGAATAAGGCGAGGAACCCGGTGAACTTGCAGTTCCCTATCCAGGGAATCTATCGAGAAAAGTCACCCTTCCTCGTCTACTTTACTTCGCCATAGCGATGATTCGTTCATCACGAATTTCCTACCTGTCAGGATTTTCGTATGCGTTCAATTCGGCGCGATAACGACGGATGACTATGCAGTAAAAATTCAATCCATGCGGCCGGTTCTTTATTTGATAGATTTTGATCGGCCATTTTTTCAAAGGCCGAAACCAGCGCATCGGCGGACTCGATCTGCTTTATGGCATACGCATCGGCGGCAAACTCACGGCGCCGTGAGTGGTAGTTAGAAAAAGGCATCGATACCAGAGAGAAAATAAATAGACTGAATATGAAAATCGGCGCGGCACCAATGTCATAAATCGCTGTAATATCAAAAACGCCGGTAAGCCAAACCAGACAGTGGTGCGCAATATAAAACCCTAATATGGCCAGAACTGAACTGATGACCATCACTCGCAGGACATCGTGGCTTTTATCGTGCCCGATTTCACACGCGAGTATCGCCAGTGCCTCCTCCTGTGTGTATTCACGCAACATATTGTCCCCCAGAATGATCCGGCGATTATGCCCGAACCCCAGAAATGTAACATTAACGGATGAAATATGCTCCTCGGCACTCCATTTAAAAACACCCGTAACTTTACTTTTTGTGCTCTTCACCATTTCCTGAATAGCGCGGTTCAGATCGCCCTCTTCCAACGGATCAACTTTTTGAAAAAACTGAAAAACAATAAGAGGTAAAATCGTGGAGAAAATAACCAAAAAAAGAATATAGAATACCGCGGCGGCTAACCACCAATAGTTAGGGATCCAGCGCAATAAAGCATAGATTACTGACAACAAAATGGTGGCGAATAAAATATCTAACAACAACGTCCTGACAAACTCAAAAACCCATTCCACAGCACTCTCTTCTGAGAGTCCGTAATGCCCCTCCAGTATATGCCCGCTATAATATGAAAACGGCGACATAAAGGCCGCAAATCCAAAGATAGAAACCACCGTGTAAACGGCGTTTGTAACATACCAAAGATTTTCGCCGAAGTGCCCCGAAAGGCCTTTAGCAAGACCGGCGGATGCGCCACTGAATTGATAGATACCCAGCAGAATTCCCAAAACAAGAATCTGTAAAAGAAACAGGCGGTTATGGATGGCATCGTATTCCCGAGCCATC
>JAUUYK010000138.1 GCA_030588285.1 Kiritimatiellales bacterium | reverse complement strand
CAACAATCCTTACACGACCACAGGAAAGCCTGGGCAAAACCTTTTTGGGAATTCCCAACGGGGTAACTCTACCGCATTTGACGCTGTGCAATCTGGAATTCTTTCCACCATGGGTGGACCTGCCGCTTCAATGATTTTTGCAAACAACGGAAGTTTCCCATTCGACGTTGCGATTACCGCAATGGAACAGGAAGGAACGGCTGATGTTCTTTCGGCACCGAAAGTAACCACGAAGAGCGGAAACGAAGCAGTCATCCGCGTGGTTGAAGTGCATAGATATCCGCAGGATTACGACGTGGAAACCGGTCAGCGTACTGCTCCAGTTGTTAAACCTCAGGATTGGGAAGAATATGACCTCGGTGTTGTTCTGAAAGTAACTCCAGTTGTTGATTCTGAAAGCAATACAATTGATCTCGACTTGCAACCTGAAATCAACAAATTCAAAGGATTTGATACCTATATTGCGGGGTACAACGCTTACGAATCTGGTAGCGATAACTCGTCTGAACTGTACGGCAACAGCGCTCCTTTGCTGATTAAAATGCCTTTCTTCGAAACCCGCTCGATTCAGACGCAGGTAACGATTGCAGATGGCAGCACCGTGGTTATGGGTGGCCTGGTTGACGAACGTACTGAAACGTTCCGCGATCAAGTTCCTTTCCTGGGTGATATTCCTTACCTCGGACGTTTGTTCCGTTCAGAAGGATCACGCAGCCAGAAGAAAAACCTCGTGATCTCTGTGAAAGCGACTCAGGTAGACGAGCGTGGATTGACTCGCGCACAACGCGACTTGGCTCGTCAGGTTTCTAACTAAGCTTTAGTTTTAAACCAACTTGATAACCCGCCCGTTGTTCGGGCGGGTTTTTTTATTTTTATCGCTAATTGAACAGGGCCTGTTGACGGAAGGAGTTGCCATATGAAATTTATTGCCTTTGATTTAGAAACAACCGGAATTAAATCTACCGAAGACATGATTGTTGAGGTTGGGGCGGTATTATTTGATGGGGACCGAGCCGTTAAAGGCTATGGCGCTTTAGTGGATCCGGGCCGGTCGATTCCGCCGGATGCTTCCGCTGTGAATGGAATCACAGATGACATGGTGCGTGGAAAGCCGAACATCGCAACGGTACTACAAGAGTTTACAGACTTTTGCGGTGATCTTCCGCTGGTTGCCCACAACGCACCATTCGATTATAAATTTCTGTTGGAAGATATAAAACGCCACAAATCGGTATCCCCTACAGGCGTTGTGCTCGATACTTTGCCCCTCGCGAGGAAAGTTTTTCCGGGACTGGCAAATTATAAGCTGTGGACGCTAGTTCGGCATTTTAAATTTCCGAGTGGAACCTTTCACCGGGCGGAAGAGGATAGCTCCTATTGCGGGCTTCTTTTTGCAAAGATTGTTGAGACCTTAGAAATGCGTAGAGAACCGTGTTCGGAAGAAGCTCTTCTGAAGCTCATGGGAAATAAGGAGCCCATGCGGTTCCCGCAGTTTACCGCCCAGCCGAATCAGTTGGATCTATTTTAGAATCAGCTTGCTCATTCTCCAGCTCCCGCATGATTAATTCTGCCGGAGTTAGGAATTTCTTTTCGGTATTGCACGCCTTGCAGCAGGGAACGCAGTTACTTTTAACGCTTTTTCCTCCGCGCACGACCGGGAGAATATGATCCATCGTTAATTCTTCCGGCAAAAAAAGATCGCCACAATAATGACATAAGCCTTTTGCTTGCTCTCGTTTCCACCAGTCGCTTTTTCGAAGATCCTTTGCTTTGGTGCGTTCGCGAGCCACATGCTTCGGGTCTTTTTTAATGTCTATCCAGTCCGACACGTTGTTCTCCATTTTTAACGCGTTGAAACTAGTCGGTGGTTTGCGGCGAATCAATGAAAAGCGTCCAGTCATTGGAACGGAGTATTTTCCTCGGGATCGAATGCAAACTAGACTAAGCTAGTCTTAGTTTTGGAGGCAATACGATGAGGAGTTGGACGATTGCAGTGAGTGTGGCACTGGCGGGAATGACTGCTTGTACCGGTGACGAGGAGAAGGCGATGGAAACCAATAAAGTGGTGAAGAGCGAGGCCGAGTGGAAGTCGGAGTTGACCGAGATGCAGTATCACGTTATCCGGGAGAAAGGAACGGAGCGGCCGTATACGGGAAAATATTGGGACCATAAGGATTTAGGGATCTATTCCTGTATGGGTTGCGGAACCGATCTTTTTCTATCCGACACCAAGTTTGATTCCGGTTGCGGTTGGCCCAGCTATTTTAAACCCGTCAATGCTGAGGTAATCACTGAACGCTACGATAAAGCATTGGGCATGATTCGCACGGAAGTGGTCTGCACAAAATGCGCCGCCCATTTGGGACACGTTTTTCCCGATGGTCCGCCACCGACCGGTCTGCGCTATTGCATTAACTCGGCTTCCCTTGATTTCCGAAAGGCTGATCCGCCAAAAATGGACGCGCCTTAATGCCCTTTTTACAGAAAGTGGTGTAAGGGTTTTTTATCCCGAAGCGGAGCTGTGGCGGGTAAAATAGGCACTCGTGCCTTTGGCTTCCAGCGTTTTTCCGAGACGCTTGAGCGCATGAACATAGGCCGCGTTACGCATGTCGGTTTTGAGTTCGCGCGAAAGTTCATATACGTGGCCAAACTCGCGCACCATGATGGTCTGCAACTTCTGATGCACCTCCTGCAGTTCCCAGTAGTCGCCGGAACGATTTTGCAACCATTCGAAATAGCTCACGGTTACACCACCTGCATTGGCCAGAATGTCGGGAACGATTTCAATCTTGCGTTTGTTTAGAATAAGATCGGCATCCGCCGTGATGGGTCCGTTGGCCACTTCGATGATATTGCGGGCTTGGATTCGATCGGCATTTTCTTCGGTGATTTGATTTTCAAGCGCGGCTGGAATCAAAATATCCACATCGAGTTCGAGCAGTTCTTCGTTGGTAATAGTTTCGGCATCAATAGCGTGGCACAATGACCCATCGCAATAGATGGCTTTCACTTCGCGGGTCTCTTCTTTGGTGCGAATTAGGCTCGGAATATCAAACCCTTCGGGGCGGTAGATGCCGCCGCGAGAATCGCTGATGGCCACAATAAGATAGCCATCTTTATGAAGTAATCGGGCCACGTGTTGCCCGGCATTCCCGAAGCCTTGAATGGCCACACGTGTTTGCGCCGGCACCAGCCTTTGGTGTTTGGCTAGCTCGCGGATGCAATAGTAGGCCCCGCGTCCCGTGGCATCTGCGCGCCCGACACTGCCGCCCATGCTGACCGGTTTTCCGGTGATGACAGCAGGGGAATGTTTACGCCGGATCATAGAATATTCGTCCATCATCCAGCCCATGATGCGTTCGTTGGTATAGACATCTGGTGCGGGAATATCGACATCGGGGCCAATAAAATCAGCGATGCGGCGGATAAATTCGCGACTGAGTCGTTCGAGTTCCATCGGGCTGAGCTCTTTGGGCGCCACCGCAATGCCGCCCTTGCCGCCCCCGAATGGAATGCCGATTACGGCGCACTTAAAGGTCATCCAAAATGCGAGCGATTTCACCTCGTCGAGCGTAACACTTGGGTGATAGCGCAGTCCGCCTTTTGTTGGCCCGCGGGTATCGTCGTGTCGGACGCGATAGCCTCGGAAGAACTCAAGCGATCCGTCGTCGCGCCGCAGCGGAACGGAAACCTCCAGACAGGATTTTGGCGTACCCACGCGACGAGCGATCTCTTCGCTGAAATCGGTAAATTTCATTGCGTCGTCTAAACGACGTAGCGCATCGGCAAACAACGATTTCTTTTCGGCCATGTTCAGCTCCTTGGGATTAGGGTTTCCTTTTTTAAAGGTGGTAAAAGAGGCGGGGCGCAACGGGAAAGCAACGAAGTTAAATTAGGAATAGAACGGTCCATTTCATGCCCCTCTTTTGGTTAGTGATATACTGACCCGACGGGTTGAGTTTGAACAGAACAATATAAGATCAGATCGTTGGCGGGTAGACTGTAAATTAAAATGCCCAAAATTATTGAAGGCTAGTTGTCTCATGCCGCGACCTCCCGAATGAACATCTCTTCTGCGGTTTTAAAATTAAGTATCTTGCGGGGATATCGATTGATCCAAT
>JAUUYK010000097.1 GCA_030588285.1 Kiritimatiellales bacterium | reverse complement strand
TCAGGTCACTATTGAGGTGTTCAACGAGTCCTCGTTCAACTTCACGGTTAATGGTGCGTCGATCCCTCTCTAGTTCCTTGGCAATATTGGATTCGCTCATGCCTGCCTTTAAAAATCCCTCAATTAGTTGCCCTGATTATTCTTCTCACGGAACACGGTTATCCGCCGGTCGACCGCGATGAGGTCTACAAATAAATCTTTGAGCAGGCCGGGAATTTTAAGACGTATCAAAGCGTGTAGAGATATGTTGTTCAGTAATAATTGAACGGTATTGACTCCTGGCAACCCCTAAAATAATTAACTCGCTGAGAATCCAATGGTTGGTTTGAAACTGAGCTGCCGTTCAGATTTCAATGATAGATCCGTTTCTTACCGGCTGTAAAATTGGTCGGTGACAATGGGGGGTAATCAATCCATTCGCTGCGACGAGTTCTTATAAGAAATCGGTTACTCATCTTGGTCCACATATATTTTGGGCCGTTCTAATTAGACCGCACAAAACTCCCGCGAGTTATTTCGACTTATCAACATTTTCATCAACAAGCATTACGTCGCATAATATATCTTATGTCTATATAGAGTTGTTAAAATCCTCTAAATACGGCACTTATATCTGGGACGGCGGAAAAGTGGCACTCTGATGGTTTTCGGAATTTGTTATTTTTTGCGGGAGATTTTGAGCCTTTTTATTTCCGCCGAATCCAAACCTTGCAACCCTCGTCTCCTCCCCGAGCAAGCATGCTATTATTTTTTCGCCGCTTTATCGTGCGCTCTAAATGATCCGTATGTGACCTTTTTTCATCAACGGAAGGATGCAAATTTTGAACGATAGACGCGGGATTTTTAAAATTGGATTCAGGCGAAGTTGATGAATAAATGGTTGCGGTATAATTTTTGAGTTAAGTTCAAATAATATCGTTTAATTGAATTTAGGTTTGTCTGGCAAAGCTGGAACCCATTCGCTTTAGTGTATTCACGGTTGGAGGTTAAAAATCTTTAAATCGCCATTTTAACCCTAGGATTTGATGAGCCCAATACATATTGAATATTTCACCTACAGCTTATTTACTCTCGCATTGAATTGCTTGTTTGCTTCTGTTTTCACCTCGCTCCGTTTTACCGGTGATGCCGGTGTTCCTCGGTTGATGGATCGCGATGGGCGGAAGGTTAAGTTGCTGGAGTTTTGGCAGTATCGCTGGAACCTACTTTGCAAAACCGCGCGGCTCTTACTGACGCTTACGGCGATCGGAACTTTTGTCCTGTTTTATCTGGCGCTGCACGATTGCCAAACCTGGTTTATGGCTCTGGGGCTATTTTTTCTTTCGTTGATCTACATGCTTGTTGCGCGCGTCATTCCTTATGTGCTGTCGGAAAGTTATGCCGACCGGGTTTCACTGGCCGCTCTTCCTGTGATTGGAACCTTCACGCTGGGCATGTATGTGTTCGTATGGCCGCTCCAGTTTATTGAGGACCGGTTGTTAAGCCAGGCCATGTTGACCTCAGATGATGAAGATCGCCCTTCCACGGAAGATGAAATTAAAAGTTTAATCGAAGAAACCGACACGGAAGAACTTGAGGAAGAGGAACGGGAAATTATTCGTAGCGTTTTTGAGTTTGGCGAAACCGTGGCACGGGAAATTATGACGCCACGGATTGCGATTAGTGGCATTAAAGATTCTCTCACGGTCAGCGAATGCATAGAGCAGATTAAAGAATCTCGCCATTCCAGGTTTCCAGTCTATCACGAAAATATCGACGATATTATCGGTATGATACACGTTAAAGATTTACTCAAACTACTCTCTGAAAATGAAGGAGAAAGTTCTATCGGTGCGCTGGCGAAAAAGATCGAATACATTCCCGAAACTATGCCGCTTAATGATTTGCTCCAACTCATGAAACGCTCGCGCTTGCAGATGGTTTTAGTGGTGGATGAATATGGAGGCACCGAAGGCCTCGTGACGATGGAGGATGTTATTGAAGAGTTGGTTGGTGAAATTGAAGATGAATACGACCTTAAAGAGAACGGGTTGCAACGTCGGCCAGATGGCTCCATTCTGGTTAAGGCTCGCATGCCCATTTATGAACTGAATGAAGAACTCGACGCTAAACTTCCGGAGAGCGATGAGTATGATTCCCTCGGCGGCTTTATCTCTTCTGAACTTGGATATATTCCCAAGCCCGGCGAAACGCTTGACGTTGCGGGCTATACGCTTCGTATCCAATCGGCCACGCATCGGAACATTCAGATTGTTCAGCTCTTGCCGCTGGAACAGGCCTAAAAAAATACTCCACTTTAATGAGAACAATTCGTTGTGAAATCAGTTAAACAAGCCGTAAAAAACAGACTCCTCCCGTGGTTTTCAGCCAATAAACGCAGCATGCCCTGGCGCAGTAATCGAACACCCTATCGAGTTTGGATCTCAGAACTCATGCTGCAGCAAACGCGCGTGGACCAAGCCACCCCCTACTTTCACCGATTCATGAAACGTTTTCCCTCGTTAAAATCGTTGGCTGCCGCTTCTCAAG
The DNA here is from genome assembly GCA_030588285.1 of Kiritimatiellales bacterium. The sequence continues at coordinate 2,672 of JAUUYK010000097.1, read as the reverse complement.
AGGAGGTCCTCAAACAGTGGGAAGGGCTTGGCTATTATTCCCGCGCTCGAAACCTGCATAAAGCCGCGCAAATTATTTCCAAAGATTGGGGCGGGCGTTTCCCCCAAACACCGGAAGAGATTCAGAGCCTGCCCGGCATTGGAAGCTACACCACCGCTGCGATTGGTTCGCTCGCCTTCAACCTCGATCTTGCCGTGCTCGATGGCAATGTGATTCGTGTGCTGGCCCGCCTTTTTGCTTATACGACGGACAGCCGCTCGACAACCGCCAAAAAAGAACTCCAGCAACTCGCCGACGATCTGTTGGTGAAAGGAAATGCAGGCCACTTTAACGAAGCCATGATGGAGCTCGGCGCAACCGTCTGCCTGCCCAAAAATCCAAAATGCGACGAGTGCCCGATGATCGAAGTTTGTCTGGGCCATAAATCCGGCCACCCCACCCAATTTCCGGTTAAAACCCCGAATAAAAAAGTGCCGCACCTTATCGTTGGTGCCGCCGTTGTTGTGAATGGAAAGGGCAAAGTTCTGATCGCTCAACGTCGCGAAAAAGACATGCTTGGCGGACTCTGGGAATTTCCCGGCGGAAAACAGGAAGCCAACGAAACCATTCAAGAATGCATCGTGCGCGAACTCAAAGAGGAACTCGGTATTAATGTGGAAATTGGAGAATTTTTAATTACCGTCAAACATGCCTACAGCCATTTTACAATGGAGCTACACACCTACTTCGCCAAAATAAAATCCGGCCGCCCTCGCGTTATTGAATGCCAAAATTTTCAATGGTTAGCTATTTCCAAACTCAGGGACGTGCCCTACTCCAAAGCGGATCTAATGATTATTAAGGAGCTGGAAAAATGAAGAAAACCCTGCTTTTTATTTTAATGCTAACGGCAAGTTCTTTTTCTGAGCCACTAGACTATATGATTGCGCTATCCCGACAGGATGCTTCGTTGGATTGGTGGTATGCCGTGCCGTCAGAATTTACACCTCAACTCAGCCCAATCACTCATGTGGCTAAGGGGGAATATTTCCGCATCATTCCCCTCTTTAAAAATTACGGTGTTAATTCAAATAATCATGCTCATGTAACGTTCGATTTTGAGGTGGTGCGCCCCAATGGTTCGATCGATGAAGCGTTGTCGAGGTGCGTTGGGATCGATGAACAAATTGAGACGCCAAATTTATTACCGAGTCATGGAGTCCTAAATTTTTGTTTTGATCCAGAAGATCCGTACGGGGAGTATTCGATCAATATTACCGCCTATGATCATGTTTTTGGGGCCACAAATCGGCAGACTGCCGTGATTGAACACCGCGCATTTGTTGTTGAGGAAATGACGGAGGCCGATCGAGATGCTTTATTTGTTTCCTATGCATCGGCTCCAGATCCATCGCGAGCCCTTGCTGCATTTCTGCAAACAAAGCGCTCCTTTTTTACAGAGGGAAACGAGCCGATCTGGTCGGCAATCTGGTTTTTCAAAACGATCTTTGAAAACAACGACTATCTTATTCCGCATCTGCTGAATAAATTTCAGAATAGTTCATTAAAGCATCAACGAGATACAATTCTCGTATTGGCCCTGATGAATAAGACCGATCGGTTGCCCCGATTATCCGGTGAATTAAAAACCATTCAACGGGTAATGGAGTCCGGGCGAATCCCTGATCCTTACGATGAAATTACCACGGGAAAACAGCTCGATATGTTGTGGGCGGAATATTTTGCAACGGGAACAATTAAACCGATTCGGCAGCTAGTAACATCGTTAAACCTTTCGGAGCACGTTGAGACGCTCGAAAAAATAAAATCGGGCGAACTTGATACTAAGGAGCTAGAGGTTTATCGCGCCGGCATGCTCGAGGCCACCTTTCAATCGGCGCTTTGGTCGCTCCGTAGCAACTGCAAAAAATCACCGCTCATTTTTCAGTATTGCGTTGGAATCCTGAACTCCGAAGAACTTGAAAAACCGGCGCAGTCGTGTCTAGCTATGCTTTTACAATCGATTACCGAAGACGCGTTGAAAAAACCCGCTCTTAAAAAGGAAGAAACCCTATGAAATATATTATAAATACCGACCAGGCCCCTGCCCCAATCGGCCCATACAATCAAGCGGTAAAATTCGGCCCCCTACTCTACACCTCGGGGCAGCTTCCGATTGATCCAATAACCGGCGTTTTTGTGCCTGGCGGAATTCGCGAACAGTCGACTCAGGTTTTAGAAAATCTAAAAGCCGTGGTTGAAACCGCAGGAAGTTCACTGGATGGTGTGATTAAGACCACTGTTTTTCTGGCCGATATGTCGGACTTCCCCGTGCTGAATAAAATCTATGCGGAATATTTTGACGAAGAAAATGCGCCCGCTCGTTCGACGGTACAAGTTGCCGCCCTTCCGCAGGGAGCGCTTGTTGAAATTGAAGCGGTAGCTAAAGTTTAATGCCGCGCAAAAAAATAATCCAAATGCTTATCGCATTGGCTTTTATCGCCGTGCTGGGTATCGGTGGAATCATGCGGGCCGGCACCATCGAAAACCCCGCGCATTGGGGCTCGACAATGGGAACGAGTTACAGCGTTAAAATTACAGGAAAGGTGAAACAAAATAAACTCCGGAAGTTGCACGCCCGTTTTAAAACGACGTTAGCAGAAATCAACCAGCAGATGTCGACGTGGGATCCG
>JAUUYK010000015.1 GCA_030588285.1 Kiritimatiellales bacterium | reverse complement strand
TCCGCGATTGCACCTTTACTGAAAACTCGGCACGTAGCACTGGCGGTGCCCTATCATTTAATGGCCCTTTCAGCCCCCAAATTCATTCTTGTTCCTTTAAACAAAATATTTCAGTAAATGGGGCCGGAGCCATCATGGCTCAAAACCGCACTTCGGCAATGATCGAAGACTCTTCTTTCTCCAAAAACAGAGGATTGAAGGGCCTCGCGGCGGTTGTGACCGCCGATCCTGCGATCCTCCCTATTGCGCCAAAAGTGAAAATAACGACTGTGAAAAAAGTAAAAGTAACGATTGTTAAAAAAGTGCCGATCCCCGCTAAAAACCCCAAACGGAAATTGGGTCTGGAACAGGTTTACACTCCTGAAGGCCAGATCGTTGAATTGCGAAGCCTTTTGAGCACCCGCGAAGAAACGGTATTGGTCCTGGGCGATTTAACCGACCCCGAATTCATTACCTTCTACCGAAATATTGAAGCGGCCGCGCAGGATTTTTCGCCGAAGGGCATACAGTTTTTCTATATCTATCGCCACCTGCTCCACCCGGAGAACAATGGCTACCTTAAAGCGTTCAACCAACGCGAGCGGATGAAACAGGCTGAAATCGCAAAAATCCTTTTCTCTACTCAAATTCCATGGCTTTGTGATGTGATGGAAAATGAAACCGCAACGGCCCTGGCTCCCGCGGGGAAAAATAATGTTTTTATTTTTAATGCCGAAGGTGAAGAATCCTATGCTGGGTCCCTTTCTAATCGCGCAGGTTTTCTAAAAGCCCTCGCCAATATCGCAGGAGAAATTGAACTCCCAACTCAGCCCGAAACGCTACCCGAATCAACCCTAGAGCCCATTAAAACTCTTGAGAGTAAATTCGTTCGACGAAATATAGTACAAGCTAAATCGGATCAACTTCTTCCGTTGCAACTTGAACCGCAAGAATCAAAATTTCCCTATTACGTGAAGGCCCGCATCGAGGGAAATAGAGTTTTTCAGGAAAATGGTGACGGACTGTTCTACCTCGGCTTCCATATTGATCCAATCTACAACGTCAAATGGAATAACCTCGGAGCCCCGACACACTATACACTAAAGACACCTGCCGGGGTTATTGCTCCGTCGGAAGGGACTGCACTCCGTGTCAAAGCTCAAGCAACGGATAGCGAACCGCGCGAATTTCTGCTGAATGCTCGCAAGCTTGACCTCACGAAACCGCTTACCCTTCAGATAAGCTATTCCATTCATTCCCCGAAACTAAAACGTAATATCACCGTGCAGCAACACTACCTGGTTCACCTAAAAGTAGATCCCTTCGGCGGCACCGTACTCGGACGGCAAAAAATAACGAATACAAAACCACAATCCTCTCAAAAAACGAGCGCATTTACAAACCGGCTTCGGCGATTTGATCTCGATCGAAATGGCATACTAACCAAAGACGAAGTGATCGGTCACATGCGGTCCAATTTTTTAGCAATCGATACCAATCACGACGGCGCAATTAATGAAGAAGAATATCTGCATTTCCGCACAAATCAATAGATTAACGAATGCCTAAACCAGCGAACCCATCTTTATTTAGTCCACGTTCCACCGATTAAAACCGAGTCTAATCCTTCCACTCGATCGGCTTCCTGTTGCTGAATTGCCTCTTCATGAATCGACTGCATCACCTGCGTCACGACCCTCGCAGAAAGCCCAACTTTGACCCCTTTCTTGAGGCGGTCGGCCAAGATTTCCTGCCAGCGATTCGGTTGCAATGTCGACACTTTTTCTTCCGTCTTGAGCAGTCCCATCTCACGGACAATTTTCATCCGCGCACCAAGTAGATCCAGCACCTGACTATCCACTTCATCGATCTGCTCACGCAACGGACTCATCCGATTCATAAACGAAACACTATCACTTTGTTCATTCGGTCGTTCTAGGATTTCAATCATTGAAATAAATTGATCGGGAGTAAGTTGCTGCGCGGCATCCGAAAGTGCGCTCGACGGATCCGGATGGACCTCCACCATTAAACCATCAAACAGCAGATCCATCGCCTCCTGCGCAATCGTTGAAATTAGATCGGCCCGTCCGCAAATATGGCTGGGATCGCAAAGAATTGGAAGATCGGGCATTCGCCGCATCAGCTCAATCGACATTTTCCAGGCCGGGGCATTTCGATAGCGCATTTCCAGCGGAGAACTCACGCCTCGATGAATGGCCCCAAGCTTCGTCAATCCAGCATTAGCCAACCGTTCAATGGCTCCCATCCAAAGGTCTACATCCTCGCTCATCGGGTTTTTCACAAAAACAGGAATATCCGTTCCGCACAACGCATCTGCAATCGCCTGAACTGAAAAAGGGTTGGTCGTGGTACGCGCCCCTACCCACAGCACATCGATCCCCGATTCCAAACACGCCTCCACATGCGCCGGTTCTGCCACCTCGGTTCCAATTTTAAGCCCCGTTTCACGCCGCGCGGTTTCTAGCCACTGGAGGCCCTCCACCCCCACTCCCTCGAAACTACCCGGGCGCGTCCGCGGTTTCCATAATCCCGCGCGCAAAAACCCAACTTTTCCGGCCAATGCCCGAGCCGTCTGCAAAACCTGTTGCTCGCTCTCCGCACTGCACGGCCCCGCCGCTAGAAAAAAATCGGTATCCGCCAAACCCCATTCCTTAAATTTTTCCTTTTTCATGATGTAACCCTTGTCAAACTTAAGTCTTAATCTTCCCGTTTTAAAAATCGGGGGTCAATCTATCGAACGTATCGATATAAAATGCGGAGCTTTTATATGACCGTTCTAGGTAGAAAAAATCAGAAAACCGGAAGATCGAGGGAATTCAAAAAAGACTCCTTAAATCGACCTTTAAGGGCTAAAATGGAGCTTGGCCCAGATAGGGTGCCGAGAGATTTAAGGGGCGCTCGAAAAAATGCATATTCGAGCCTCCCTCCGTCGTTAGGATTCCTTTCCCGAAAAGCTTAATAAGAACGCTGCGGACCTGTCGGATGCACTCGGTTTCCGGTTTCATCGAGGTAACTGCCGACGGGAAGAGTTTTAATATTTTCGCGGACATCATAAAGCCACTTACTAGAGGCCTCCCACTGAATAAGATTTCCTCGGGCATCCTTTACAAGCACTAAATATCCCTTGTATTTCCCACCTCGCGTCTGATTGTCCATATCCATAGTATATTTCTTTAATTCAACCGTCCTGGGCGACTTGAGTACATGCGAACGATGGTTGTCCGGGGTTGGTATAAAGGTTGAGATTTGTCGATCGAGTAAAATAAATTTTCGATCGTCTAGGAGTTGCTGGCCAAAGGCGAAGAATTCGACGGTCACTTCATGGTTGTATTGAGCGGTGCTGGTTTGCTTCACCTTCACTCCAAATGTCCAATCAAAAGTCTGTACGTTACCCGTATATATACCAAGTCGTTGCGAACTTTGCTTCGTGAAGCCTATGCTGAATTCCGGTATATTCGCCATTTCGATGTACTGACGGTCGACCTCAAGGAGTTGGTCTAGATCGATCTTGACCAGTTTCCCTTTGGAGGTTTTCAGCACCGCCTTGTCACCGATCACGTTGATAAATTCTGCTTCCAAGGTCTTGCCGCCGGTCTTGCCCCATTGCCGCAAGACCTCCTCTTCCTGCACGACAAAATCGGGCAAGAGGTCTTCCTCTTCCTGGAGTTGCGCAATGCCCATCGCCGAAAAATCGGCGAAAACCGGACCATTGGTTAGGCAAGCTTCTCCTTCCACAAGACCTTCATAGATCTTATCGCTCAAACTATGGCTGAGTTTACCCGTTTTAAATATCGGAAGGATAGGACCTTGTTGGTAATTCTTCTCGTATTCCACCCCATCCTCCTCAACCAATAAAAACACATCGTTGTGTCCGGTTCTCACCTCGCCGCAGAGCACCTCCATATCCAGCGGAACGTTCGGTTCAAGCGTGATCCAATCCCCGACAACAGACAAACCGTTTCCCAATTGGTAGGTGCGGGTCTTCGAATCGTACGATCGCCAATCCCCTATCATTCCGTCGGATCTGGACGAACTCCCGTTTAATACCACCTCGCCATCCACCTGTACGACGAGAACATTATCGGCTTGCCCCCAGAAACGAAACTTGATCCCGTCTTTATGCACCAATTTTCCCTTATAGTGCACCAACCAATGCATCCCCTCCATATCGACTTCCCCAAATGCCTCAGGAGCGACCGCCGAAATTGTGGTGGGAGCCACAAAACAGGTCGCGTACAATTTTTTGGACGACCGGTAGTATTTATTCAGCACCGACGCATTAAACCCGCCAACAACAAACTTGCGCACCTCAGTTATGAAGTAATCATGATCCATGGGCCAAATTCCACCAGATCGAGAGCGCTTTAAATGGTAGAATGTGCCGACAAAGTCGTTTCCAATGCTTTGGTCCGAGCCAAAAATGGTGACTTCTTCCAAATCGGGCATTATATCGAAGCCACCGAGTTCTCCGGAAAAACTACCGCCCATTCCCGACATTTCCGGAAGCCGGATATCGGGCATATTGGCTCTTGTCACCTTGGTCACGATGCGCGAGGACGACTTGGGCTTGGCACTTTTCTTAACCCTCACCTGCGGTTTTATCAGTTTCATCTTCGGACGGTCGACCGTCTTAGGCGGAATAAATTTTTTCTCCTCTTTTTTATGTACCGTGAATACCACCAACAACCCCGCAAGTAAGATGGCTGCAATATGCACTATCAAACTTATAACAAATCCACTTGGCGCACCCCTTGATATACCCTTTACTTTTTTTGCCATTGTCTTTCATCCCACGGTTTTTATTTCACAGATATACGCCCTCCCTGCCCCGACAGGATCAAACGCCCTTATACCCTTAAAACTATATTATATAATTTATCACAAAATTCAAAGTAAAATACGAAGGCAGACCCCAGTATTTTTATCGACAGGCACCGGGGATCGATGCTGATCTAAAAACAGACAAATAAACGGTAAATATACAATATCTTTCACGCTAGACCATGATAATAGTAAACACTTGGTTCTAGAACTTACGGAACAATTTATGTAGTTTTATGAGTTCGAACTAAAGAGCTCATCTTTTTTACAGGTTAATTAATATGCAAATGACACCAGGAAAAGTTCCGCATTTCACGATGCGCCCCCCCCCGATCGTGATGACAAGTTTAATTCTTACCCTCGTCGTGGGCCTGTTGCTAGCGTTGTCTTTCTTCACCAAAGAGGACGGCACGGGACAGTTTAAGCAACAAGGTATTTTGACCCTCATTATCACGTCCATTCTCACCATCATTCTCGTATTCCTTGCCACCGCAAAATTCTGGTTCACCCACCTTTGGAAAAAGAACTCCACCCACGCTCGCCACAAACAGCACTCCGAATTCCACCCGTCGGTCAAAGAGCGTAATTTCCGCCAACACTAACATCACCCTCCATTGGGCAGGCGAACCGCATGCGGTTTAACCAAAACTAATTCCATGAAAATTATCTGCGCAGAAACGGTATTACTCGGCCATGAAGCGTTTAGCCACGCGGGGGAAACCGTAGTCATTCCCGATCGAGAAATCACCCGCACTGATTTGCTCGACGCCGATGCCTTGATCGTTCGCTCAAAAACAAAGATAACCAAGGAACTACTCCACAACACGCCGGTAAAGTTTGTTGGCACCGCCACCGCCGGCACCGATCACATCGATGCTGCTGAACTTGAAAGCAAAGGTATTTACTGGTGCAGTGCGCCCGGATGCAACGCCAATAGTGTCTCTGAATACCTCATCGACGCCTTGCTTGTGCTCGGGCATCGCCACTCCTTTAAACTCGAAGGAAAAACAATCGGCGTGATCGGATGCGGAAACGTAGGTAGCCGGGTCGTAAAGAAATGCCAAGCACTCGGCATGAGCGTTCTTCAGAACGATCCCCCACTGGCCGCAAAATCAACCAATCCCGACTTCCAATCCTTAAAAACACTACTCACCGACTCCGATATCGTGACCCTGCACGTTCCGCTCGTAAAAGATGGCCCTTGGCCCACCGATCGCATGGCCGACTATCGCTTCTTCGAACAGTTAAAACCCGGAGCAATCTTCATCAACGCATCTCGCGGAAGTGCTTGCGACTACGACGCTCTGCTCGCGGCAAGAGCCGGCGGAACGGTTTCAAAAATGGTGATTGATGTCTGGCACCCAGAACCGGCCTTCCGCACCGATGTGCTAAAAATGGTCGACCTAGCCTCGCCGCATATCGCAGGGCATTCCTACGAAGGAAAAGTCAACGGAACCATCGCCTGCTATAATGAGCTCTGCAACTTTTTTGAAATCAGAAAAGACTGGGATATCGCGGCATCCTTGCCCAAGCCCGAACTTCCATTGCTCAACATCGACTGTGCCGGGCGCGATGATGAAGAGGTCTTATACGAAATCATCAACCAAATCTACTCCATTGAAATCGACGACCTGCTCATCCGCGAAGCGGCCGTTCATGACGAAATCGACCGCGCACGAAACTTCGATACCCTTCGTAAAAACTACCGCGTCCGCCGCGAATTTATGAACACCGCCATACACCTTCAAAAGGCCAGTCCTTCGCTACGCCGTAAGGTCGAGGCCATGGGCTTTAAAAAAAATACGTAGTCCCTATGTTAGCAAGAACTACATCTCTTTTAAAACGTCCTTCAGATACTGCCCAGTGAATGACGCCTCCTTTTTGGCCACCTTTTCGGGCGTTCCAGTCGCAACAACAGTGCCGCCATTAACTCCCCCGCCGGGCCCCATATCAACGATATAGTCAGCGCGTTTAATCATATCGAGGTTATGCTCAATCACGATAACGGTGTTGCCCTCATCGCGCAGGCGTTCCAGCACCTCCAACAACTTATCGACATCGGCGAAATGCAGGCCGGTGGTGGGTTCGTCGAGAATATAGAGCGTCTGTCCGGTCGAGCGCTTGCTCAGTTCCGTCGAAAGCTTCACCCGTTGCGCTTCCCCTCCAGAAAGTGTGGTGGCCGGTTGCCCGAGTTTGAGATAGCCGAGACCAACATCGCAGAGCGTTTTCATTTTGCGCTGAATTTTTGGAACGGCCTCAAAAAAATCGAGCGCTTCGTTAATCGTCATATCCAGCTCATCGGCAATATTTTTGCCCTTATAGTGGACCTCAAGCGTCTCGCGATTATACCGCTTTTCATTGCACTGCTCGCACGGCACATAGATGTCGGGAAGAAAGTGCATTTCGATTTTAAGAATGCCATCGCCCTTACACCGTTCACACCGCCCGCCCTTCACATTAAAGCTATACCGTCCCGGTTTATAGCCCCGCACCTTTGAGGCCGGAATACTGGCAAAAAGCGTCCGAATATCGGTAAAAGCGCCGGTATAGGTTGCTGGATTTGAGCGAGGTGTTCGACCAATGGGTGATTGGTCGATCACAATCATTTTATCAACAAGATCCAGCCCCTGAATGGTTTTATATTTCCCCGGCACCTCTTTTGACCCGTGGAAATGGCGTGCCAACGCGCGCTTGAGCGTATTATCAACCAACGAACTTTTTCCGCTCCCGGAAACCCCCGTCACGCAAGTGAAAAGACCGAGCGGGAACTTGGCATTCACCTTCTTTAAATTATTGGCTTCCGCCCCCTTCAACTCAATCCAGCCCTTGAACGGTTTCATGCGTTTTTCAGGAACACCAACCACCTCTTCGCCGCGCAAATACTTTGCGGTCAGCGTATCGGCCTTCATTAATTTATCTACCCGTCCGGCAAAAACAACTTCGCCGCCATGGCGGCCGGCAGCGGGGCCCATATCGATTACATAATCTGCTGTGCGAATGGTTTGTTCATCGTGCTCAACCACAATCACAGTATTGCCCAAATCACGAAGTCCGCGGAGCGTATGAATCAACCGATCGTTATCGCGTTGATGCAGTCCAATGCTTGGTTCATCCAGCACATAGACCACGCCAACCAGCCCGGCCCCGATCTGTGTGGCCAACCGAATGCGTTGTGCCTCGCCACCGGAGAGCGTTCCGCTCTCGCGGTCGAGCGTCAGGTAGTCGAGCCCGACATTCACCATAAAACTGAGGCGCGAACGAATCTCTTTGAGCACTTCTTTTGTGATTAATTTTTCCTGCTTCGTGAGCTCCAACGATTCAAAGAATCCAGCGGAATCCACTACCGAGTCCGTGATAATTTCGCGTATATTTCGACCATTCACCGTGCAGGCCAATACCGCTGGGCGCAGGCGCGCGCCGTTGCATTCGGGACAAATTCGGCGGTTCATGTAGCCCCGCAACCAATGGCTCATGGCCTCGCTTTCATTTTCTTCCAACCGGCGGTTCAACGTGGGAAAAACACCTTCAAACGGTTTAGAAATTAGACGCCGGCGCATGTAATACTGGATTTCAACATCGTCGGATCCATAAAATAGAACCTCCACAAAACTCCGAGGTAGATCTTCAAACGGAAGTGCCGGATCCATGCCGTAGCATTCCCCTAAGGCCGCGAGCAGTTTTTTATAATAGATGATGGCCCGTCGACCGCCATAACGCCATGGGTGGATTGCTTTTTCCCACGCCACAGTTTTATCCGGCACCACCAGATCTTCGTCGAAAATCATCTGTGTGCCTAACCCGTGACAGGTTGGGCAAGCGCCATATGGGCTATTAAAAGAAAAGTGCCGGGCTTCCAGTTTATCGAAGCTAATTCCGCAGTCGTTGCAGGCGCAGTGTTCGGAGTAGAGTTGTTCATTCCACCCCCCGGAATCGTTCGCAACCAGCGCAACGACTGCCCCATCGCCTTCAGCCAAAGCTAGTTCAACGGAATCGGTCATGCGCGTGCGAATATCTTTACTCATCGCCAGTCGATCCACCACCGCATCAATCGTATGCTTCTTTGTTTTTGCAAGCTTCGGGATATCTTCCAGCTCGTAGATTTCGCCATCCACCCGCACCCGAACAAAACCCTGTTTCCGGACTTTTTCGAACACGTCAACATGCTCGCCTTTGCGCCCGCGAACCAACGGCGCGAGCACCATCATTTTGGTTTTCGCCGGAGCCTGCATCAGCTGCTCAACAATTTCCTCCGCACTCTGATTGCTGACGGGCTTGCCACATTTGTAGCAATGCGATTTTCCGATGCTGGCAAAGAGTAGTCGAAGGTAATCATAGATCTCGGTGGTGGTGGCCACTATCGATCGTGGGTTGGAACCGGCGGTACGCTGTTCAATGGAAACCGCCGGCGAAAGCCCTTCGATATAGTCGACGTCTGGCTTCTGCATCTGCCCAAGAAATTGACGGGCATACGCCGAGAGGCTTTCAACATACTTCCGCTGCCCTTCGGCATAGATCGTGTCGAATGCCAGCGAGGATTTTCCCGAGCCGCTCAACCCCGTCACCACCGTCAATTCATCGCGCGGAATTTTAACGTGCACATCCTTCAGGTTGTGCTCCCGTGCTCCCGCCACTTTGATCCATTGTTTTGGCATACACTATCCTTCCAAGTAATTTGCACCGAATATAGAAAAAGCAACGAATCCATTCCGCAGAGCAATTCGTTGCTTTTTCCTCATTCGTTGCTCTCTAAAACTAAAGGTCCTTCTTGCCACGATACGTAAACAGATCGGTCCATTCGTAGGTTTCTGGAGCACTGTAAATATTCAGCGTGTCTAAAACCTTTTGCTGCATATGCATCGTCAAACGACGGCCTTTGCGGCCCTTCTGAATTTGCTTATGCGTGATAAATCCCGGAGGGGCAATCGCAACGAGAGCTGTATTTTTGATCTCTTTTTCATTCATAATGGCATCCAATGGCTGGGTACCTACGTTCATTTCTAGTTCTTCTGTCATAATTTTCCTTTGTGTATTACCTAGTATGCAATACTCAGTACGTTTTATTTTTTTCCACCAAAATATTCACTTCGTCCATGATTTCTTCGATGCTCAAAAGGCTCGAAAGTTTCATGAGCAACCGTTTCTTATCAAATAGCCCCCGCACATAATAGGGAATATGAGTGCGAAACTGAATGCAGGCCGCTTGCTCTGGAGAATATTTTACCGCACGACGGGAGCTCCGTTGCTTTTGCTCGTTTAAATTTACCAATCGGCGCAAATGTTCCCCCATCATTTCAGGGAGTTTATCCACCGGTCGGCTAAAGTCAAAATCATCGGACTTTATCGCCTGAAAAAGCCAGGGATTTCCGATGGCTCCCCGACCGATCATGACGCCATCAACACCGGAAATATCAACCATGCGCACGACATCGCGGGGTGTATTGATCCCGCCGTTTCCAATGATTGGAATGGTTAAGGCCTGCTTCATTTCACCGAGCGCGATCCAATTGGGATCGCCGCCGTGGAAGTTTTTCGCGAGGCGGGCGTGCACAGCAATCATATCGGCGCCACTCTCTTCAACCATCGGGGCAATTTCAAGATGACTGGCGGTATTGTGATTAAACCCGATGCGCGTTTTT
>JAUUYK010000164.1 GCA_030588285.1 Kiritimatiellales bacterium | reverse complement strand
TTGACTGTTCCGTTTATTAAACACTACCGAATCTTCAGCGTTGCAACACCGATTAAGGCAAAGATAATTCCAAGAATCCAAAAGCGGGTAACAATTACAGTTTCAACAAGCCTGGGTTCGCGATTTTCATCCTTTGCTCGGTCTCTTTCGACGTATTCGAAATGGTGATGTAATGGAGCGCACTTAAAAACACGCTGCCCTTCGCCGGTTCTTTTTTTTGTATATTTAAAATAACTGGTCTGGATTAACACGCTCGCGGCTTCAATCACGAAGACGCCTCCGACAATGATCAGCAACAATTCCTGCTTAATTAAAATGGCCAGCATGGCAATGGCACCGCCAAGCGCGAGGCTGCCCGTATCGCCCATAAAGATTTTTGCTGGATGGCAATTATACCAAAGAAAGCCTAATCCGGCACCGAGCAGCGATCCACAGAAAACGGTCAGCTCACCACTGCCCTGAACAAACGGAACCTGGAGGTAGTCGGCAAAATTGAAATGCCCCGCCACATAGGTGAGCAATAGATAGGCCGCCACCACCGAGTTCGAACTACCGATGGCTAGCCCATCGAGTCCATCCGTCAGATTAACCGCGTTGGATGCGCCAACGAGCACCAGTGCCAAAAAGATAAATCCGCCGACCAAGCCCATATCAACAATCGGATTTTTAAAGAACGGCACCATTAAATCGCGTACCCGCTCCTGCATTTCGGGGATCGACCACAACACGCCAAAAATGAGTGCCGACCAGAGCACCTGCGCCGCGAGTTTAACTTTACCGCTCAGCCCCTTCTTTCGCTTAATTTTGAGCAAATCGTCTACAAACCCGATCGCGCCCATCAGCACAAAGGTACTCAACACAATCAAAATATAGGTATTCGTTGGAATGGCCCAAAGCAGGGTTGCTCCTGCGGCGGAAAAAATAATCAGCAGCCCCCCCATCGTCGGCGTGCCCACCTTTTTCTTTTTATCCAGCCCCACCACCCGATCATCTTCGACCTGTTCCCCGAAGTTAATGACCCGCAGTTTTTTGATAAGCCACGGCGCAATTAAAAGCGAAAGAACAAAAGCCGTCGCCGCCGCACCAAGGGTACGAACCGTGATGTATTGAAACAGCCGCAACTCCGACATGGAGCCTTCCAACCATGATAAATAATAAAGCATTCTCTAAACTCCATTTTCCTTCTTAAATGAATCCAACACCTTTTCTAATTGTTCGCCGCGCGATGCCTTTAGCAAAATACGATCGCCGACGAACAGGTTTTTCTTCAGAATTTGTGCGGCCTCGTCAACGTTCGAGCACGGAAAAACTAGGTCGACACTATTGCACGAAATGCGTTGAGCTAATTCCCCCACGAGGAGTACACCGTCGAGTGCGAGACCGTCGATAAATTTTCCAAGGGCAATATGTTCTTCTTCGGTGGTTGCGCCCAATTCGCGCATTCCGCCGAGTACCGCCCACTTTTTACCCGATCCCTTCAGATTCGAAAACGTGCGCAAACTCGCACGCATCGAGAGCGGGTTGGCATTGTAGGCATCGTTAACCCAGTGAATCCCTTCAATTTGAGATGCTTGCCAGCGCATCGGCGGCGCCTTAAAATTCTGTAGCCCTTGCGCAATTTCAGCGGGGCTCATACCGAGCTCCAATCCCAGTGCAATGGCACGGAGCGCATTGCGCATGATGTGTTCACCGGGTTGCGGCATGCGATAGTCAATGCCGTTCACATTGAGAACACTTTCATCGCTTTTACGCCCCACATAATCCGCAAGGCCGTCCATCGAAATCGTCGTTACCTGAGCGCAGGTGTGCCGACGCATCAGGGCATACCATTGAGAATCGCGATCGAGCATCACCATTCCATGATCTGGAATCCGCTCGGCCAATTTCATTTTTTCGCGCGCAATTTCTTCCACCGACTCAAATTGTTCCCGGTGGGCATTACAAATATCCGTTAAAATACCGATTTCTGGCTGAAGAAGGGTTGCGAGTTCGTTAATTTCGCCGGGCGCATTCATGCCGATTTCAAAAATGCCGTGGCGCGCGGTTTTCGGCATAGAGAGCATCGTGAGCGGAAGACCAATGTGGTTGTTATAATTCCCCGCCGTGCGGTGGGTTTCTCCCTTTATGGAAAGCACATCGGCACACATTTCTTTAACCGTGGTTTTACCCACGCTGCCGGTGATGGCAATCGGCGTGCCGGCCCATTTTTTTCGGTAGCCCCGAGCCAAATCATGCAATCCTTTCAAAGTGTCGGGCACCGACAGCAGCGGATATTTTGTTTCCTGATAGCCCGGATCCACCAATGCCCCGACCGCCCCTTTTTGGAAGGCATCGTGCACAAAGGCATGGCCATCGAACTGCTCCCCGCGAATGGCCACATATAACTCGCCCGATTTCAACGTGCGACTATCGTGCGAAACCCCCAGCACGGGGCTTTGGGGCATTCCATTTTCCCACTGCTGAGAAACCCATTGCGACATCTCTTCTGATCGAAACTCAGGCATTTTATGCTATACACTCCATAACCACGTCCCGATCGTCGAACGGAATAATTGCCCCTTCAAATTCCTGATAGGTTTCATGCCCTTTTCCGGCCACTAACAAAACATCTTTCCGCCCCATTTTTTGAACGGCTTTATGAATGGCTTCGCGGCGATCGAGCAGCACTTCAACATGCTCCTGATTTACATATCCGGTCATAATTTCTTGAGCAATAACCGAGGGGTCTTCGCTCCGCGGATTGTCGGCGGTGATGATGCTATAGTCGGCCAATTCGGCGGCAACCCGCCCCATTAAGACTCGTTTTCCCGCATCGCGGTTTCCGCCGCAACCAAAGACCACGATCAATTTTCCTTTGCAAATTTCTCGGAGCGTGGTGAGCACATTTTTGAGCGCGTCGTCGGTATGAGCATAGTCGACAAAGATCTTCCGCTTCTTCCGATTCACCACCAACTCCAGCCGGCCGGGGATCGACTCAATCGTTCCGATCGTCTGCACCATGCGTTTTAGATCAACCCCGCAAAGTCCGCCCACCGCCAACGCCGCGAGATCATTATGAATATTAAACCGACCCAAGAGTTTCATACATACTTGGGCCTCGCCCCATGGCGAAATCAGATCAAAACAGGTTCCCTTCGCGCTCACCGTAGCGTTCGATGCGTGGACCATGGCGCGCTCGCTAAAACCATAGGTCACGAGAGCAGGACTCCGGAGCTTGCAGTCATCGACTAATTTCCGCCCCCATGGATCGTCGATATTAATGACCGAAGCAGGGTCTGAACTCTTTTTCTGAGTCTGAAACAAGGTGGCCTTCACATCATAATAACTTTCCATATCATCGTGATAGTCGAGATGGTCCTGCGTTAGATTGGTAAAGACGTTAATATTGAACTCGATGCCGTGAACACGGTGCAATGCCAGCGCTTGAGATGAAACTTCCAAGAGGGCGGTATCGCACTTCGCCTCCTGCATCTGCTGAAATTGGGCGTGAAGGTCTGGAGC
>JAUUYK010000101.1 GCA_030588285.1 Kiritimatiellales bacterium | reverse complement strand
AATGCGTGCAGAGCCACGCGCCACCCATCGGCCAGATGCCGTGTCTGGATGAATTGATCGCCGCCGCACCGCGCCAGTTATCGGTATTGTGATGAACGGCCCACCCCTTGGCACCATAGAAATCTCGGGCCATCTCGCTTCCGGTGATCATCAAATCTTCCACCATGCTGAATAGCGGCTCGTGGCATTCAGATAGGTTGGTGTGTTCCGCCAACCAATAGTTCATTTCTAAATTAATGTTGAGGGTGTATTTCGAATCCCAAGTGGGTCTTCTTTTTTCATTCCAAAGTCCCTGCAGGTTTGCTGCTTGCCCGCCCGGCCGAGACGAAGCAATCAGCAGATAACGACCATACTGATAAAGTAGCGTCACAAAATCGGGATCTGGATGGGCTTGATAGGCATTGAGTCGTTCATTGGTCGGCAACGCCTTTGAATGCCCGCCGCCTAGATCGATGGCCACGCGACGGAACAAGGCTCGGTGGTCGGACTGATGATCGTCCAAAACTTTTCCGTAAGGCTTGCCGTCAATTTTCTTGAGCAAAGCCGCGCATTGCGCCGCCGAGTCGGCTTCCAACGATTGGAAATTTTTATAGTTCGTTGCTGGCGCTAGATAGAGGACCACGGCATCGGCTCCCGACACCTCGATGCCAGAATCCGTTACGGTCATACGTCCACCCTCTAGCACCGCACGTAGCCGTGCCTCAAAGTGCATTGTTCCTTCGTAGGTGTGTTTTTCTTTTTTCGTCTTAAAATCATCCACTACACCGGTCATGCGCAAGGTGCGTTCATCGAACTTATCAATGACAGGGGCTTTTTCATGCGGGGTGGTTAATCGCGCTGTAAAAGCCACCTTTCCGGGTGAATTTGCCTCGATCCGCACAACGATCACTCCATCCGGGTTACTGGCAAAAACAGAGCGCTTATAGCTTACTCCATTCGCCTCGAACACCGTCGTGACCACCGCCGCATCAAGATCAAGATCGCGCTGATATCGTGTTACCTTTCCAAGACCCTGAAATTCCAGAACCAAATCTCCGAACGGCTGGTACGCAGGCTGGCGAAGCGGATTAGACATAAACGTCTCCGCGCCTAATTTTTCCGCCTCCTCCTGCTTACCGTCGAAGAGCAACTTCCGCATCTGCGAAAGAGAAGCCGAAGCACCCTTGCTGGAATAGGAATGCGGACCGCCCGCCCAGAGCGTATCGTGGTTAAATTGGATGCGTTCTTTTTCCACACCACCGAACACCATAGCACCCACCGAACCATTGCCCACCGGCAAGGCATCTGACCAGACCTCGGCCGGCTCGTTATAATTCAATTTTATCGGCTCCTGCTCTGCGGTTGCAACACCGCACAAACAAAGAAGTAACAACGAAACTTTTCCTGTCAAATTCATAGCATTCCTTTAAATAAAACAATCTACCCACCAAACGAAAAACCTATCACGATCCAATGGATAGGAAAATTTAAAACTTCTCTTTTCAAAGGTGTTGACCGGCAAATAAAACGGTCCCAATTTGCATCCTAACTCAAAATATCCTACGCTCCGGACATGTTTATTCTCAACAGCATTGCTCCAATTTTTTTACTCATTGCGCTCGGCCGAATTTTAAAAGCGACTGATTTTTTGCCCGATGCTTTTTTCAAAGGGCTCAACCGGTTTGTTTTTTGGATTGCGCTACCAGCCCTACTCATCAGCAGTATCAGTGTCGCCGAATTCGAAATAAAAACCCTATCCCAGATTGTCCTGCTCGTTAGCATCGGCACCGTGCTGAGTCTGGCGGTGGCGTGGGGCATTGCCCGCTTCCTAAAACTTCCTGGCCCCTCCACGGGATCATTTATTCAAGGATCTTTTCGAGGAAACGGGGCCTTTGTGGGATTACCTGTGATCATCTATTCATTAGGATCGATCGACCCCCGCGCGGAGATGCTCGCGACCGTAATTCTCGCGCCAGTTGTGATTATTTTTAACATTCTCGGCGTCTGCATTCTCACACACTACAGCCGGGAAAAAAGAAGCACCGAAGCATCGATTCGAACCTTCGGGCTGCAACTTATCAAAAATCCACTCATCATGGCCTGTATCGTCGGGCTCGCCCTCAATCTTGCGGGGCTCGCCCTCCCCCTATTCATCCACCGCCCGCTGGAAGCGCTCGGCAGTGCCGCACTGGCCCTCATTCTGGTGAGTATTGGCGCCGGACTTGAGTTCGCGAAACTACGCGGATCGGCATCACCCACCTTGATTGCTTCGCTAATAAAAGTCGTCATTACTCCAGCCATCGGATTTCTAATCGTTGGATTTTTTAACCTCAATTCCACCGAAGCCATGATCGCCATTTTCTACCTCGCCTGCCCCGCCGCCGGCATGTCGTATGTCATGGCCGAAGTGATGGGAAACGACGGGCCGCTCGCCGGACGGATCGTTGCTCTCAGCACCCTACTCTCCGCCATCACCCTCCCCATCATTATCGCAATCAGTCTTTAAGATGATACAATTTAAAAACATCTCGTTAAGCGTTCAGCAACAGACCTTGCTTACCCACGCAAACCTGCACATTTATTCGGGCGAAAAAGTGGTGATCCGCGGGCCATCTGGCTGCGGAAAAAGCTCCCTGCTAAAATGCGCCACGGGAGCACTTCCACTGACGGGAGGTTCGATTTATCTGGGCGACACCAAACTTTCAGCGGCGACGGTTTCAACACTACGCGGCCAGCTGGCGTTCATTGGTCAGGAGCCCATTTTAGGGGCTAAAAATGTCCGCGATGCGCTCCTCCTTCCCTTCCAATTCAAGGCCCATCGCGGACATGCTCCAACCGAAACCAAACTCCGTCAATCCCTAGAACAATTTCATCTTTCAGCCGATATTCTCACCAAGTCCAGCGCTCAAATTTCCGGCGGGGAAAAGCAACGCATTGCCCTGCTCCGCGCACTCTTATTAGGGAAGAATATTTTTATGGCCGATGAAGTAACTTCGGCGCTCGACCCCGAAAGTAAAACCGCCGTAATGGCCGCTCTCTTTCGCCCCAAGATTACCCTGCTCTCGGTTTCGCACGATCCCGATTGGATCGCCGCCTGCGACCGCAGCATTGAAATCGCCCACCATCAATTTATCGAGAATAAAAAATGACCGCCGACCTATCTCTCTTTGCGATGATTTCGATGTACGCCCTGATGCTAATTCCGCTGGCCATTTTCTTCTATCTCCAGTTGGGTATGATCCGTGAAACCCTGGTGGCCATGGCGCGAATGACCGTGCAGCTCGTTTTGGTTGGGCTTTATCTTAAATACATTTTCCAGCTCAACAATCCATTCGTGAGCCTGCTCTGGGTCGTGGTCATGCTGGTCGTGGCAAACTTTAGCATTTTGAATAAAGCAGGGCTCAAACCGGCACTCTTTTTCTGGCGATCCATGGTCGGCGTGGCGGGGAGCACCCTATTTGTTAGCGGATGGTTTGTTCTTGTGGCCATTCGACCGGAGCCAATCTACGATGCACGCTACATTGTCCCCATCATTGGCATGATTCTCGGAAACTGCCTGCGCAGCAACGTTCTAAGTTTGGAACGATTCTACAGCGGCATTCGCAACAACGAACACGAATTTATGACCTACCTTCTGCTTGGAGCCACCCTGCGCGAGGCCACCCTGCCCCACCTCCGAACCGCCGTAAAATCTGCGATCAACCCCTCCGTTGCCACCATGGCCACCATGGGCATTGTTTCGCTACCCGGCATGATGACCGGCCAAATCCTCGGCGGGGCCATGCCGATCACCGCCATCAAATATCAGATCGGAATCATGATCTGTATTTTCACCGCCATGACCGTCGCCGCCCTCGTGAATATTCTGCTCAGCCTTCCCATCGCCTTCGACGACCACCAACGTCTGCGCCCAGAAATTTTTAATTCATAACAATAAAAACC
Source organism: Kiritimatiellales bacterium (assembly GCA_030588285.1). The sequence continues at coordinate 1,071 of JAUUYK010000101.1, read as the reverse complement.
GCCGGTCGTACGTTAATCGGTTTTATCCAAGGAAAATTATGAAAAAAAATACTGCTATTATAATGACCGGCACTTCAATAAGCATTGCACTTATCAGCATTGCATCGGCCCTATCCATTGCCAACAAATACAAAGCCGAGTTGACCACCCTACGCAACCAAATTGGCCGAATGCAGGCCTATATTCCGGAGGCCGATACCGCCCCGCTGATCGTCTTCAAAACCCTCGAGGGCGATACCCATACGCTCGCCCAACTCGAAGCCGAGGTGACGCAGTTAGATACCGAACTTATCACCGCCAAAGAAAATACCCCTCCTCCGCGCGAAAGTTGGTCCGACCGAATGGCGCGCCTGAAAGAAGAAGATCCCGAGGCCTATGCTAAAAAAATTGAGAAGCGCGCAAAGCGCCAAGAAACGATGCGCTACGATCTCGCCGAACGTACCGCCAACTTCATAAACCTCGATAGCACCTCCATGACCGATGCCGAATACGAAAATCACGACTTACTCATTGAAAAAATGACCGCAATTTGGGCCATGACCGAACAGTTTAATAACCCCGAAGAACCGACCGACCGCGAAGCGATGCACGCGCTTTCGGATGCCATCAAGGAAGCACGCCCCCTCATGAAGACCGAGCGCACCACCATGTTTCGGCAACTAGCCGGCGACCTCGGCCTCAGCGGAGCCGAATCTTCAGATTTTTCTGGTTATATTGAAGACATCATCTCCACTACCACCATCAAATCGCCTCGTGGAAATAAGAAAAGGCGATAGCCTCCAAAATAGGGCGCCATAATCCGAGATCGCGGTCAAACCCTCCACCCACCAGAAGGTAGAGCCCGATTTCAAACCTAGTCCCCATTAGATTACGGGATTGATCCGTTCGATTCGTCCCATAAACAAAAACTATGCAACAGAGAAAAGGAGTCCGTCCCGAATGGCACTTAATTAAGGGGTTTTTGCACGGTATTTACTCCGGTGTTTAATCTCTTTCATCGTGCTGCGATGTTCGGTTAAAAGTTGGTAGGATTTGGGTCTGCGTTTAAGACAACGGGGTTCTTTTCGATTT
>JAUUYK010000076.1 GCA_030588285.1 Kiritimatiellales bacterium | reverse complement strand
TGATATACTGACCCGACGGGTTGAGTTTGAACAGAACAATATAAGATCAGATCGTTGGCGTGGTGACGTGGCCAGATCGATGAACTGCATCGTTGCCTCATTTTGAAAGACTGATATAGTTGAGAAATGGATTTGAAGTATATACTAATTCTAATGCTATTTTTAAATTCTGGTTTTGTCTGTGCTCAACCTACTCATTCCGTTTCCCATCATCAACTCCAAGCGCAGCGCGCTCGAGCAGGAATTGAACGGTTGGAAACCGACGAACTTTCAAAGTCAGTCTATAAAAAAATTCGGGGCGAAGTATTGGCCCGCTGCTCCGATGTTCAACTCGGGGCCATGGATATTTGGTTCGGCGACTCGGTCGTGACATGGGCTCGGGTGCTGCTGCTCGATGGCGATTGGCTTGAGGCCAGAACCATATTGCTCGGGCAGGCCGAGGTGCTACAGAACATCGAAAAGAACCTTAAAGCCAATCAGATTCCCGTTTCAACGCTTAGTCCAGTGGCTGGTTGTCGCTATATTCTCGCCGAAACCTACCGCGTGGAATACGAAAAAACAGGGAAGCTCGATCCCACCATCAATGCCTTGAAGCACTACTGCAATGTCTATATCAAATACGGCCCCAGCCCCTGGGGCGACGCGGCGCAACAAAAAGCCGAGGCAACCTGCAAAGAGATTGAACGCCACGGAAAACAGGTGCGCATTAGAATGGGACCGCACCGCGCGGCCTTCATGGCAGCTCAATTTAAACTCGGTGCGCGTTTGATGAAGGAAGAACATTTTAAGAAAGCCACGACACCGCTGTTGAATGCGCTTACTTTTTTTCCCGAGTCTGAAAGCTCCATTAAAGCCCTTCGAAACCTCGGCATCTGTTTTATTCACCTGAATCGGAACGAAGACGCATTGATGACGGCGGAATATATTTGTGAGCGGTTGGGTGCCGCCTCCGACGCTCCGGCCGCAGTGTTCGGAATCGGCCGCCGATATGTGGATGAAAATGACGAAATGGCCGCCGAAATTTTTGCAACCTATCTCGCCGCATTTCCCGATGGATCGCACCGTGCGAACGTCCTCTCGCATTTTGCATGGAAAGCTTATACGACCGAAAATTGGAAAGAGACCCTCGCATATTTCCACGCGTTGGAAGCGGAGCTTCGCCTCCGGGGAGAATCGGGTGAGTCCCTAGAAAAAGCCGTCTACATTCAAGCCGAATGTGCCAAGAGCATCGCCGCCTACGATCGATTTCTGCTTGAATTTCCAAGCTCGAAATTGGTTCCGCGTGCGCGGGTCGGTTTGTTGACTGCGGTCATCGAAGCCCATTGGTTTAATCGAGTAGAGCACGAGCTTTCTCATGATGAGGCGTTTGAAGCCCGCATCTATCTAGACGCGGGAGAAATGCTGTTGGATGCGAAAGAATTTCGATTAGCCGAACAAGCTTTTAAATTAGTTTTGCCTGCCACCACTCGCTCACGATTCAGCATCGCCACCGCGCAATTTGGTCGGGCAAGATTTCTTGAATGCGTGCAGACCGTGGAAAAATTATTGGCCGATTTTCCGGCCTTACCCAAATTTTATGATGCTCGGTTAATGCAGGCGCGCGCGTGGGTTCAGCTTGGGGAAATCAATACTGCACTCGTGGCCTATGGTGAAGTGGTTGTGGGTCGACCGACCTATGAAACGATTTTTGAAATGGCAGAACTCATCTCCGATCCTGAAGATCAGCTCGCCGCATTTCAGCGGATTGTCCTGCTCGCCAACCCCGACAAAATGGCCGACCGTCCCTTCATCGCCCGGAGCATTATTGCGAGCTTGCCGCTCTGTTTTTCAATGCAGAAATATCAGGTTGCCCTCGATAGTTGCGCTCAGTTTGAAATTATTTTTCCGCAACACAATCAACGGCCCGTCATTGGGAAATATCGGGAGGAAGCAGGGCATGCACTGGCGAACTAGTCTGGTCATTCTAATGTTAACTGCTTCGGCGAATGCGGCTTATGTCGTGACCCAATCTGGGCGGCAGATCAACGGAGTAAAAATTTCGGCGGGTGAAGAGGGGGCGGTAACCTTAACCACCGCAACCGGCCAAAAGTTGACCTTTCGAAAAGAACAATACCGTTCCGCAGCAGCGGATCGCCCGAAGCAGTTGGAACAGGCGGAGCGACTGCTACAAAATGAGCAAGGCGAGCAGGCCGTTCCTTTATTAAAGCAGGTGAAAAGTGCCTATCGCTTTTTGGAGTGGGATCAAACCGCAATTCTCTTACTCGCAAATTATTATTATCACGCCGGCCAATTTCTTGAGGCCGTCGTTGAGTTCGAAGCCTTGGATCAGTTGACCGATCTGGAGCTTCAGGCACGGCATCGCGATGCCGTGCTAAAAACAGGCAATCGGGAGCGGATTTGTTCCATGCTAGAAACGGATATTTCCACCGGGTCCCGCGAGGCCGCCGCGCGAGCCTATCTGATGCGTGGGGACCTTAAAAATGCCGACGGCGATCGGGCCGGAGCGCGTCGGGATTGGCTCAAAGTGGCCACCTTTTTCAACGCACAAAAAGAATCCGCAAAAAATGCGGCCGAACGAATTTCGAATACGGAAGGGGCAGAAAAATGAAAAAATGGATAGGGGTTTGGATCGTGATTTTTGGGGTCATTTCGGTATTTGGGCAGGAGGCCGGCATTGTAAAGAGCGAGGCGGTGCAGGCGGCTGAAACTGCGCCGGAAGAGATTTCGGGATTTCTCGATGTGGTGAAGGGGGGCGGTCCGTTTGGCATGTTGCTCTGGTTGGGGTTGGCGGGGCTTTCGATGACGGGAGTCACGTTGATTGCGGATTCCCTTATTAATATCCGCGCCTCAAAAATCATTCCAAAAACATTAATCTCACTGGTGCATGAAGCAATCGATGAAGGAAGTCTAAAAAAGGCGGCGCAGCGATGTCGGGATGTTCCGGGGCCGTATTCTAATATTCTTTTGGCCGGCTTTGAAAGCGTTGATGACGGTGTTGAAATCGCACAGGAGGCCATTGGAATTGCATCTGATATGGAAGCGGAAAAAATACTTCAGCGCGTGAACTATCTTAATGTTGTGGGGAACCTGGCTCCAATGCTCGGCCTGCTGGGAACCGTGCAGGGGATGATCCTTGCTTTCGCGACCCTCGGCACCACCTCCGGTGCGGCAAAAAATGCATTGCTCGCCGTCAATATTTCGCAGGCCCTTTACACGACTGCCGCCGGCTTAGTTATCGCGGTCCCAGCGATTGGCGCCTATTTCTTTTTTCGCAACCGAGCCGCTAAAGTGATTCTCACGATGGAGAGTCTCACGATGGATGTGATGAAGGGGTTGAAAAAATCGGCCGTGAAGGCCTGAAAGTCTGACGGTCCAAGGTCTTTTGGTTTTCCGACCTGCGACCCTAAAATATGAAACATTCAAACCAGAGTTCAGGATCCATCAACATGACACCAATGATCGACGTGGTGTTCCAGATGATTATCTTTTTTGTCTGTACGGCGCAGTTGGAGCAGGAGCAGTTTTCGGAGTTTATTAAATTGGCCGACTCTCCGAATGCTCCTGCAATGGCCGACACCAAAGATCCGCGAACCATTACCGTCGAGGTAGATGATCGCGGAAAAATATCCATTGCCCGCACTGCGCTAACGCGCTCGAAATTGCGGACAATTTTAACCAAGACCGTTGCCGACTACGGGGTACATGGCCCCACGATCCCGATCCTGATAAGAGCCGACTCTGAAACCTGCCACACGCATGTGAAACAGGTGCTGGATATCTGCACTGGTGCTGGCCTTTACAAAATCGCGTTTGTGGCGGTGAAGGATTCAGTCGATGATTTTTGACCTTAAATTTGTCGCCCCCCAAAAGGAGTCTGATGCGCCGTAAAAACCGCCGCCGCTTTTCCCTGGAAGCCGACGCTGAAATCGAGCTGTCAATGACGCCGATGATTGATGTGGTTTTTCAACTACTGATCTATTTTTTGGTGACGTTTAGTACTGCGGATGTGCTGGCGCATCTGGAGATATCGCGGCCAAAATCAGAGGAGAGTCGGGCAACGCCGAAGCCGGCAATGGATATGATTCGGGTGGCGGTATTGCCGAAGGGGTATGCCATCAATGGGCGGGAAGTAACGAAAAAGGAGTTGGATGCGCTGCTGGAAAAATTGGCGCAGATTAGCACCAAACAGACGGTGTTGGTTACGTGCGATAATAAATCGCTACACGGCCGGCTTATTGAGGTATTGGATACCTGTGCGAAAACAGGGCTGATTCAGATTTCGGTCATGTCGGGAAAGTAAATTAATGGCCATGAACTCCTCCAATAATAATTTGCTGAATAAAATCAGCGGGCCCACCGTTTCGGTGGTGGTGCATGTGGCGATTATATTTGTGTTGCTGAAGGTGTTGGTTTTTCACGCGCCGGAAAAAGAGAACGTTATTGATGTGCAGGTGGTGAAAGAGCGGGTGCTGGAGCTGGATAAGCCGGAACCGGAACCAGAAAAGGCGGAGTCGGTGGAGGTGCCGGATGAGTTGATGAGCAAGCTGCCGGCCGATGAATTGATGCCGGATTCAATGCTAGAATCGGAGTTGGATTTGAGTGGGTTGGATTCCATCGAGCAAATTGAAAGTCCGTTGGTTTTGACGGGCCTCATGGCTGGCCGTTCGGCGGGAGGACGTAAAAAACTGCTGCGGGAGTTTGGCGGGCTGTATGGCGGCCGGGCGGAAAAGGCGGTTATAAAAGGGCTGGATTGGTTGCAGTCGGTGCAGAGCGAGAATGGTTCGTGGGGAGCGGGAACGAGTACGAGTATGACGGCGAAGCAGGAGCGGGCTCGGTTGACGGGATTGGCTTTGCTTTGCTATTTGGCGCACGGCGAAGCGCCGCAGTCGGAGATCTATGGCGAAACGGTGCAACGGGCCATCCTCTATTTGTTAAAGGAGCAGCATGAAAAAAAGGGCTGGTTTTGTCCATTTTCAAAAACCAAGGGATCGCACGACGATATCGGGGTTTATGGCCATGCGATTGCAACGTATGCCTTGGCCGAAGCCTATGCTTTGACGCGCGCGCCGGCCTTGAAGCGTCCGGTTGAACGGGGCGTGCAGGTGATTCTGGACGGGCAGCAATCGGCCGGCGGATGGGACCATCGGTATCAACATGAAAAATGGAGCGATCTCTCGGTGGCGGGCTGGCAAGTGCAGGCGTTGAGGGCGGCACAAGCCGCGAAGGTTCAGGTGAAAGGGATTGCGCGTGCTTTAAAAAAATCGGTGCCGTTTATTCAGTCGATGCACGCCGAAGAAGGAATGTTTTATTATCGGTTGGGAAATAAAACGCCGAATGCCGGACTGGATTATATGACGGGAGTGGCGGTGCTTTGCATGCAGTTGGTTGGTAGTAATTCGGTGTCTGAAGTGAAGTCGGGGTTGGGTCACCTTAAAAAGATTGAATGTTCCAACTGGGATACGGGCTGGGAAAAGACCGGCAAAAACAAAAGTTTTAATATTGCGTATGAGTGGTACTACAACACGCAGGCGATTTTTCAACGAGGCGGTTCTCGGTGGTTGCGCTGGAATAACCGATTTGCCCCGATGCTGATTGAGGCGCAGGATGTTTCCGGCGCGTGGAAGCCGCCGTAGGAAATCAATCGAGCTGTGTCGAAGGATATGATTTATACGACCACCTTCT
>JAUUYK010000140.1 GCA_030588285.1 Kiritimatiellales bacterium | reverse complement strand
TGTCGAGTAGATCAATCTTGCAACTTCCATCCGCAAGGGTGGCACTCACATCCAGACGCCCACCAAGCTCCTGGGGAGCGGCCGAGCTGTTGTCCTGAATAATACCCCATTTTGAAAGATCCAGCATCCAATCGTCGAAATCGTCGTAGAGCGTCCATCCGGCGGGTAGATCCGGAACATCCCCCAAAAAAGAGGGCGTCAAAACCAGATTGTCGCCATAGAATTCTGCGGAAGTAATGGTGACATTTTCTCCACCGCCGTAAACAACCAGATCGAACTCATCCGAATCGGTCATTCCCCAGCCCGTAGCAGTCATGCTACCCAGCAGTACAAATCCGCTACCCGCATCATACCACGTATAGAGCATTTTGGAGGACGCATCAAAAGCCATCTTAAACACAACCGTACCTCTGGAGATCGTGCGACCAACATCGATAACCTCATTGCCGCCAACCGATCCTTCACATCCCAGATCATACACCATGCTTCCGCTGTATTCGCCGCCCCGATCAATCGCAAAGGAGTTTTCGAACGAGCCAAACATAATCCCTAATCCGAACCAGCTTTCCCCCTCCACCTGATAGTTATTGGCATCCGTCAGATCCGTAGTGGCATAAACAACCGTCCAATCCTCGGTATAACTTCCTCGATTTCCGATCCATGACCATGCAGTGGACGCCTCATCAGTCCCTCCCACCGGCGGCAAGTTGACTCCAAGACGCTGACTACTTTCCACCAACATCGCGCCGTTCTCAGCATGATGCAGCATCCATTTCGACGCATCCATCGAGTTATCGTTAAAATCATCCCCGCCGGAAAAATTTGCCCGTGCCGAACCACCCGCCGCCACTAAAGCAACCAGAACCATACCCATTCTCTTTTTCATCTTCATCATAACCCCTAACTTCCCCCCGTTCGCCCAAGGTCAAATATTGACCTTTTTCCTATTTTCATGGTACGCAGACATCTGCGTTATCCCGCATTTTTCATATCACACAATCAGAAGTATCCTACCAGACCCTTAAAACCCCTATTTTACCACTTTAAAGTACTCTTTATACCTGTTTTTCTGCTACGAGCCTCTTGCAAAACGCCTCAAACGGCATTTATTTTAAGGGAAGGGGGCGAAAAAATGGAAAGTGATCAGCCTCGCTCCATTCGTCGCTTAAGGCACGAAGCCACGGAGCTGGGGGTGGGCATTTCAATCCATAGATTTTACTGATTCCGCGGATTAAACGAACGATTAAAGAACCAACGGATTAATGTAAATGGGACTTCATGGCAAACTAACGCGGTCTATACCTGCGATACCAAGGGAATCGGCAGGGTATATAAGCCACTTGCACTGCGCGCGAGGAAGCACTGCAGGCTTGATTTTAGACTGAACAATCGATAGAGTGCGTTCTTCTTAAATTGCGATAAAGGATTTCTATATGAGACTACAAACCGCCCTACTGGCTCTTTCGCTACTTTCTCTGCCTCTCATTGGACGCTGTGAACTGGAAAAGAGTGATCTTGATCTAAAGAAAATCAGCCGAACCGTGGCCTATTCTCTGCCTGTTTTTCACTTAAATAAACTGCCGATGGATACGCATATCTCCACCAATGCGTTCAACCTATTCATTAAAACGCTTGATCCGACGCGCAGCTATTTCCTTCAATCCGATATTGATACGTTTAAGGAAGAGTCAAAAACGCTCCATAAACGGCTGCGTAAAGGCGATGTCACCTTTGCCATCCAGGTCTACGATATTCTAATGAAACGCATTACCAATCGCCTTGAGTTTACCGAGCAACAACTTGAAAAAGGGTTCGATACCGAGCTCGAAGAAACCTTCCGTTGGGATCGAAAAAAAGCCGACTGGCCAGCTAACGAAGCCGCGTGGGATGACCTTTGGCGCAAGCGGGTGAAAAATGAATACATTGCCCGTCTCGTTTCGAAAGAAGTGTATGCCGACGACGAAACCAACACCTTCGCGAAAACCGAAACCAATCTCGTTGAAACCGCCGAGACCAAGTCCACCAACCTCGTGGCCAACGTTGCCGCCGAATACGATGCCGATGCGGAGAATGCCAAGCTGACTCCTGAGGAATTTATTCTTGAGCGCTACAAGCAATTTAAACTAACGCTGGAAACGTTCGATGAAGAGATGCTACTCCAGCGCTACCTCTCCTCCTTCTCGCTGGTTTACGACCCGCACAGCGATTATATGTCGCCGAGCAGCGTCGAAGATTTCAACATTAACATGAAGCTATCGCTCGTAGGTATCGGCGCAATGCTTCGCCCCGACGATGGCAGCGCACGCATCGTACGCATCATTCCCGGCGGTCCAGCCGAGCAGGACGGTCGACTGAAAGCGGGGGATAAAATCATTGCGGTTGCTCAAGATGACGAAGAATCTGTAAGCATTATGCACTGGCCGCTCTATAAAGCGGTTCGATTAATCCGCGGAGAGATCGATTCCACCGTGGTTCTCACTGTAATTCCAGCCTCTGATCGCTCCGGCACTCGCACCAAAAAGATTGATCTCGTGCGCGCCGAAGTGAAGCTCGAAGAGCAAGCCGCCAAAAGCGAAGTGAAAAGTATTCAACTTGAAAATGGTAAAACCCGCCAGCTCGGCGTGATTACGTTGCCCGACTTTTATGCCGACTTTCAGGCCACCAGTAAGCATCAGAAAGATGCGCGGCGCGCCTCGTCTGATATAAAACGCCTCATCAACGAACTGACGCTCGAAGGCATTGAAGGCCTCATTCTCGATCTACGTAACAATGGCGGGGGCTCGCTCGTGGAAGCCATCGATATTTCTGGCCTATTTATCGCCTCTGGCCCCATCGTGCAGGTGAAAGAACGCAAAGGCGTTCAGGTTTTGCCCGATGTCGATCCCAACATCGACTACGATGGTCCGTTGATCGTTCTGGTCAACCGCCTCAGCGCCTCGGCCTCCGAGATTCTGGCCGCCGCATTGCAAGACTACAAACGCGCCCTCATCGTTGGCGACAGCCAAACCCACGGAAAAGGATCTGTGCAAACGCTGATGCCTTTGGGCTCTCGGAAAGGATCGCTTAAACTGACGACCGCCGGATTTTACCGCATTAACGGGGGGTCAACGCAGCTTAAAGGCGTGACGCCTGACATTATTATTCCGTCCTATTTGGATGTGATGGACGTGGGCGAAGATTCGCTCGAACATGCACTGCCTTGGGATACCGTGCGCCCAGCGATGTATCGCACCCACGAAGGGTTTTCAGAATTGATTCCGTTGCTCACCGCACAATCAAATGAGCGCATTGAAAACAATGACGAGTTTCAACTCTTCCTCAACAAACGCGATCGGCTGAAAGTGCGCTACGAAACCAAAACGATCTCTCTTTCGCTAACCAACCGATTGAACGAAGCCGTGGCAGAGAAGGAGCTAGACGAGATCCAAAGCGGCGCCTTTCTGACCGTTGAGGGTAATGAAGAAGATCAAGGTGAGGGGAATGGCGACATCACGTTGAACGAAACGCTTCATATTCTATCCGACCTAATCGATCTGAAAAGTCTGAAAAAAACCGAGCTACTGGCCCCCAACCTAAGTGCCAGTAAAATTGAGCTGTAGTACGAAATGTGCTTCCCTGCCAGAGTTCGAACCCGCGCTTAAGAAGCGCTTAGTTTCAGAAATAAAACTTCGGGGCTTCACGAAAAGTGGTTGCTATTCGCTCTTCACCGCATGTGAAAGTTTAATTCCCCTGCCTAACGGTGATTATCCACCGTCGGTGGTGCGGCATTTCCGGAGGCTTGAAGGTCGAGCGCTTCGGGGTATTGCTGATAGTGCGCCCGAACGGCTTCGGCCAATTTTTGCTTAATTGCTTCGTCAATCGTGCACGTTCCGGTATGGGGAAGGGCCGCGAGCAGTTTATCCATTAATCGATCCTGCGGCTTTGTTATGCGCGAGCGCCAGGAGGTCAATAGATTTTTATCGATGCATGGCGGAAGCGATCCCAAAATGCCGACATCGTTTTGGCCATGCACCAGCAGTCCGGTGGTGGTTCCGCGATCGAGCGTGAGCACCTGAAAAAAATAGAGCGTGTGATACGCCAGTTGCCCGGCCTTT
>JAUUYK010000136.1 GCA_030588285.1 Kiritimatiellales bacterium | reverse complement strand
TCTGTTCCTCCGTCGTCGGGAGTGATAAAACCGAAACCTTTTTCGGAGCTAAACCATTTTACTGTACCTGTATTCATAATACTTCCTTTATTTAATGTGCAGTATATCTAACTTGTTACAGAGGAACATGCGAAGGAATAATGCATGAAAATATTCGCGCGGCAGGTCGATTACCCAAGATTTGTTAATTCTCCAAAATCAAGTCGGTTAACTTTGAGCTAAAAATCCCGCCGCCGTCTGCTCATCATCGGAGGCGGGGAAGAGCGTAAACTCTAGGAAAAGTGATGTGAATTGCTTATATGCGGCACGCGTTTAAAGCGATAGAGTTCGGTCCTCTAGAACAACTCAATAGATTAATCTTATCAGGAGAAAAATAATGGGATCCAAAGATAAAGGCGGCAAAGAAGCGAAGAAAGAGGCCAAACTAAGCCCAAAAGAAAAGAAACTGGCGAAGAGAGCGAAGAAAAATAACCGGACACAGGAATAGCACCCAAAGTCTCCCTGCCCTGGTCCCTTCCATGAAAGTGCAGCTTTTCATTCTGACTCTCGCCCTGCTGGTGGCAGATTCCTTTTTTGGAACCAGCTTTGCCGACTCCCGAACGATTGAACATACGCTTTGGGAAGATCCAATTGTGCTTGTAAATCGGCAGGGATTGGCGCAGCAGGATCTTTCGATTCGGGGGAGTAGTTACACAGGGGCGGGAATTTCAATCAACGGGCTAAACCTAAAAATTCCCTACTCCGCGCACTTTAATTCTGAACTGCCAGGGATGGGTAGCCTGCTCTCCGACCCATCGGTGCAGCACGGACTCAACAACGCCACAGGGCATCTAATTGGAACGGCGGCCTACACCACCGCACCGCAAGCGTCCCACCTGCAAGCGGGCGCAGGGGTCGGCACCCAAGAACATTATCAAGCCAATCTCTCCGCCTTTAATTCGGGCGTGGGCGGTTTTCTTGTCGGAGAAAAGGCGCGGAAAATCGATTACGATGCCAACGATCTCGATCGCTATGCTGGTGGCGCACAGCTCCAACATTTTGTAAACGATTGGCAACTCGACCTGATCGGCTCCGGGCAAAAGAAGACCTTCGGCGTGCAGGGATATTATGGCGCGCCTGCCAATCAATACGCCGAACAAACGACCGAAGATGCACTGATTTTTATCGGGGCAACGCGCGGCGATCTGGACGATGCCTTTTTCCGCACCAGCGCGGCATGGCGGCAGTTTGATGACGAAATAATCGGGCTCCATCATGTGCGCTCCCGACTGGGAACGATGGCCGTTGAAGGCCGGACGATGGAGATCCAACATATCGCGTTGAACCTGCGCGGCGATTTAGAGAATGAGCAAGTCGCCGGAACCTCCACCGGAAACCGCACGCGGGGATCGGTTCTGATTCTGCCGGAGGCGCGGTTTGAACGGGTGGTTTTTAAAGCGGGATTGAATTCAGTTTTCCAAACCTCGGAATCGGCTGAATTTCTTCCGCAGGCCGGAATGGATTGGTTCGCGACGGATAACTCGACCCTCTATCTCTCCTATTCTGAAACCATCCAACAACCCGACTTCCAAACCGCCCTTCAACAGCAAGCCTTAAAAAATAGCGAACTCGGGTTTCGTCAATTTTTATCGGCCAGTCTGAACTGGCGGATGGCGACCTTTTTCCGTCGGCTGGAGCATGCATCGGATTGGATCGATGTCGACGGAACCAGAACCGCCACCGATCTCGGCACACTGAAAGTGAGCGGATTGGAATCGGAAATTGGCTTTTATCCATCGGAAAAACTAGAGCTTCGCACGTTTTATCAGTGGGCGCATAAAGATAACCCCCGAACCGACGGGCTTTACGAGCTCGACTATCCAGAGCACCTTTTAACCTTTTCCGGTCACTGGAAATTTATGCCCGAACTCCTTCTTTTTGCCGCACAAACCTTGCGGGTTCAGACCGAAAATGACGCCCGCACCAGCAGCGATTTTGGAGCCGAGGCTTCCTTGGGCTTGCATTACTTCCCCCGCTTCGCCAACAATGTCCGCCTTTCGTTTCTGGTGGATAATTTATGGGGCACCAACTTCCAGGCCATTCCCAGCCTGAAACCGCCGCCCACAACCATCACCACCGGAATTACTGTGACGTGGTAAATTTTAACAACCACATGGTTCCAAAAAATGGAGTTTTGAGATGAGTTTTGAAAAAGGATCGCTGAGTTTTCGTATATTTTTTGCACAACGGGATTTTGAAGAAGCCGATATTGAAAAATTTGCGGCGGCGGCTTTTCCGCCGTTGAATACACTGGCGGAAGAAGAAATCCACGGCTGGGTGGCGGGGCGGCATATTCTCGACCGTAATATTACCCAAGAAACGGCTTATCTCGGCGGGTATCTGCGCCTAACCTTGACGCAGGCCAAAAAAACCGTTCCCGCCTCTTTATTGGCGGCCGAAGTGGCCGTTGAAGAGATGGCGGTGATGGAAGCCGACGACAAACAATATCTCAATCAACAGGCGAAGCAGGAAATTAGAAAAGATGTAAAAGAACGGCTGCTGCCCGACATGCCGCCACAGCTGAAAGGCATGGACTTTGTTTTCGACGAACGCTCGCATATGATCTACTGCACCGCCACGTCTGAAAAGCAGCTCGATGCTTTTGTGCTGACGCTCATGCAAACCACGGGCGTGATTGCCCAAGTCGCCGATCCCGACAATATGGCCAGTAAAGTCGATGGAGTGGATGTGCAAAACTGGGGCCCCTCCAGTTTTTCCGCCGCGCTTGAAGATGGAATGGTCGACGGCACGGCCGGACGCGAGTTTTTGATGTGGCTTTGGTTCTGCTCTGAAAAACGCGGCGGACTAGCCAACATTCCAGATGTTGGGGAAATTGCCTATATGGTGGAAGGGCCGCTAACCTTCGTGATGGAAGGAAAAGGCGCACACGAAATTACGCTGAAGAAAGGGGAACCGATGCAGAGTGCCGAAGCAAAAACGGCGCTCGTGAGTGGCAAAAAGCTAAAGAAAGCGAAGGTGCAATTTGTGCGAGGCGAAGAGGTTTGGGCGTTCACATTCGATGCCGACGATTTTGTTTTCCGTAGCCTAAAACTACCGCAAACCGAAACCTTTGACCGCGTTGGTAAATTTCAAGAGCGCATGGTCATGCTCGAAACCTTCCGTCAATCGTTCTTCCACCTTTACAGTGAATTCGTGAAAGAGCGCAACGATTCCGAAACCTGGAAAGAAACCAAAGACACGATGCGCAAGTGGGTCGCGGATCGCCCGACTTCAGCATAAAAAAACACCGCCTGAAAAAGGCGGTGTAATACATCAATCCTAAATCGATTCTGCTTATTTTTTTAGCAACCTCGGGATCAAGCCAATATTCCAAAGAGCGGCGACGCCAATTAGGATATAGATAATCTTTGTCAGCGTGCTCTTGCCCACATATCCGAAAACATTCTCGAGCATATTTTCACTCATCAGACCTTCAACACCCATGTTGACCGCACCGATAATGACCAAAACGGGGGCCACCGCATTCACAAATTCCAGTCCCTTTACCTTATTCATTTTTTCCCCTTTTATTTAGTGAACGAGCACACAACGTACCGAGCTGGTTTACGAGTTTAACCATTCAGATTAAAATCGTAATATTTATTTTCCTCATAAAATTAGTGCGCAAGTTCCTTCTTGAGCAAGCGAACGAGTTTTTCGGACGGCTTCTTTTCCGCGCCCATCATGCAGGCCTGAATCCAATTGCGTTCGAGTAGATAGCGACTCCGATAGCTGATGAGCACACCGTGACTTTTAAGCACTTCTCCGATGCGTTTCGAGCAATGGATTTCAGGCAAAGCAATGGTCACGACGGCCGGCATGGCACAAGCATCGGGCGCAAGGATTGGCGCATCGATTTCGGCGAGTTTCCGGCGAATCGATTTCGACCAACCGCGGACCGTGCTAAAGCGCTCTTCCCAGTCATGCGACTGAAGCGCGGCGAGCAAGGCATAGACGAGGTTCGATTGAAGGGTGTAGGGAATGCCCTGGTGTTCCTGATAGATTCCGAGGTCAAGCACGCAAGGCAGATCGTCGGGGGCGGGTTCAAAATCATGATTATGAAAAACCATGGAAAGTCCTGAAATGGAGG
>JAUUYK010000040.1 GCA_030588285.1 Kiritimatiellales bacterium | reverse complement strand
GCGTTGGTTGCCACTGCTGGAGTATCCGAATCATATACTGCGGCTTCAAATCTGCCACGGCTCACAAAGAGTACGTCACCGCGTTGTAGTAGTTTTTTGCCCTTATATTTAAAGCGAGTGGCTTCTGAATAGTTTATTGACCCCATCTTCATTAAACGGGGTTCAACCAGGCAAACGTTCCCGCCCGCAACGGATAGTTGCTTGCGCAGAAAGGTCTGCCCGACTTCAACTTGTGCTAACGCTTTGATCTTCATATGCGAGCGAAGATGCGCCAGTTGATGGGTAATGTCCATATATAAAACTAATTATTGAGATAATGAGAAATTCGCCACTGCGGGAAATTGCGTATTAGCCATACTATCATCTATTCAGTTCCAATATTTCCCCGAAATAAATTAACTATATGCGCGAAAGCCTATTGCACCCGCTTGTTGTTACACAACGTTTGGTGATGGTGAATAAAACTAAATTTTATATCGATCCCGCAATTCTCCAGCCTTAACAAAAGCAGAAAATGGTTCGGATATCTGTAGTGTCTGCGAAATCTCCCGCTGCCCTCCACAAGGAAGTTGGATTAGTTCAGCGGGGCGATTTGAGGTTTGGTACAAATAGCGATCATCTGCTCGGCACCATGGACGAACCAATTGTGCGAAAAACCTAGAAAAACAAAAGGAATCCTCCGGTTTTGGAGAATTCCTATTGTTTAAAGAGTGGTGCACCCGAATGGAGTCGAACCATCACGCCATTGCTGGCACAAGAACCTGAATCTTGCGTGTCTACCAATTTCACCACGGGTGCGATAAAGGGCGTTATATATACGCATCTGTCTTAAGCGAGTCAACGCCCTATATCTAAAATTTGGTGTTGAAAATTCTATACTGCTTTCTGGCGCTATTTACCCCCGAGGTCGCAGATATTGCAGGAGTTGCAATCGAGGTCGGCGGACTTGAAGGCGTGTCCGCTTTTTTTCGCTTTTCGCATGTTCATGCCGTTCATTCCGGCGAGGAAGAGGCCTAGGATTATGAAGGCGCCGGGCGCGGAGGTCATGAGCATAAATTCGGTGGTCCAACCGGGTATCATTTTGATTTCGAAAAACGATCCACTGGCGAGAAATTCGCGGGTTCCGCCGAGTGCAACGAGCGCGAGTGTGAATCCGATTCCCATGCCTAAGCCGTCGAGAATTGATTTTCCGATGCTATTTTTCGAGGCAAATGCTTCGGCCCGTCCGAGTACAATGCAGTTCACGACAATGAGTGGAATGAAGATGCCGAGTGCATCATAGAGCGCGGTCGGGGCATAGGCTTGCATGAGCAGATCAACGATGGTTACGAAGGCGGCAATAATGACGATGTAGACGGGGATGCGGATTTTTTTGGGCACAATGTTGCGAATGGCGGAAACGACGATGTTGCTGCCCATGAGTACGCATAGTGTTGCCACGCCCATGCCGAGGCCGTTGGTGGCGCTGGAGGTTACGGCGAGGGTTGGGCACATGCCGAGCAATAGCACGAGCACGGGATTTTCTTTCCAAAGCCCTTTACTAAATTCTTTTGTGGCGCTCATTGCTTCTCTCCTGTGGAAAGCTGTTTAATCTGGTCGACGGCGGTTTTTCCGATGGCAAAAATGGCGCCGCCGACGGCTCTGCTGGTGATGGTTGCACCGGTTTTCCCGTTGATGGTTTCGCCGTCTTTAATAATGGTCCAACGATCTGCTTGGGCGGTTTTTCCGGCATACCAGTCGAGATAAATATTCGGGGCCATTCCTTCGGCGGCGGCGCTTCCTTTGAGAAGGTCGATAATATTTTTTTTCACTTTCCGATCGGTAATGGCGGTTCCGAGCCCGGGGGTTTCGGTGTTGGCGGTGACTATGACGGTGCTGATGGATCCGTCGAGATTTAGCCCGGCCATGACGGTGACGTCGCCGGAGAATCCTTCGGGGGTGATGACTTCGCCGGCGTAGCCCACAATTTCTTGGCCCATCCGGCCGATATAAAATTTTACGGGCCAGCCTTCTGCTGAAGAAATGACCTTAATTTCTTCGCCGGGGATATTATCAAACGGGGGCAGCAGTTGTTCGAGGGCAGCGTTGGTTTTTGCCTGTAGATTCAGGGTGATGGCGGCTTCGGTGGAGGTTGAAACAAACGATAATAAACCGGCTGCAAAAGCGGCGAGAACGCCTAGAAAGATGCCTAGTTTTGGGACGTTAATTTTTTGTGCTGTCATTATTCCGCCTCTCCTTTCGCCGGTTCTACAAATCCAAACGGTTTATTAATTGCGATTCGATCGATGAGCGGGGTTAGTGCATTCATAAAGAGAATGGAGAAGCTGACGCCTTCGGGATAGCTCCCCCACAGGCGAATGGCCCCGGTCATAATTCCGCAGCCGATGCCAAAAATCCACGCGCCTTTTTTGGTCATGGGAGACGTCACCATATCGGTGGCCATAAAGATGGCGCCCAATAGCAGTCCGCCGGAGAGCAGATGAAAGAGCGGTGAATGGGTTGTTTCTGGGCTGATTAAATGCGCGACACCGGTGATGGCAAAAACGGTTCCCATGAAGGCGAGTGGCACTTGCCATTTGATCAATTTAAAAATGAGTAGAATGGCTCCCCCTATTAACAGCGCAATGGCCGAGGTTTCGCCGAGACAGCCGCCGACGTTTCCAAAGAGGAGATCGGCAATGGAGGTTTCACCAACGGGGAGTCCGAGCGGGGTGGCCGCGGTGATGACATCTGCTCCACGGGTGGTGTTCCAGGTGGTCATAATGGCGGGAAAGCCGATTAAAAGCCCCACTCGGGCCACGAGCGCGGGGTTGAATGGATTATAGCCCAATCCGCCAAAAAGTTGTTTGCCGAGCAGGATTGCGAGAATGCCACCCAGAATGCATAGCCACCATGGAACGCCGGCATTGAGGTTCATGCCGAGCAAAATGCCGGTGATTAGGGCGCTGCCATCTCTCCAGGTTGAGGCGCGTTTGACGAGTTTGTTCCAAATCTCTTCCACCACGACACAGGATAGCGTGCAGAGCAGCAGGACTTGTAGGGCGGCAAAGCCAAAAAACCAAACGCCGGCTACGCAGGCGGGAAGCAGTGCGGCCACGACGGTGAACATGATTTTTTTAATCGTTTGTCCGCTTCGAATATGGGGCGAGGTGCTGACCACAAATTGGGCGGGATCGGGCATTTGAATGGTTTCTGTTTCAGACATAATCTGGCTCTCTATTTCTTCTTTCTAAGTTGGGCTTGAATCTCGATTTTACCCCGCTTGAAGTGCTGATTCAAGGGGCGGTGCGATGGACAAACATAGCTGCAGGAACCGCATTCGATGCAGGCCATCACATTTAGATCCTCGGCCCAGTCGAACCGTTTATTTTCAATGGCTTGGCTAATGGTGGCGGGGAGAATGCTCATGGGGCAAACGTCGACACAACGTCCACAACGGATGCAGGGTTCGGAGGTGTATAGCGAAACTTCGTCGGCTGAAATCAGCAGAATGCCGGAGGTATTTTTCATGATGGTTACCCCGAGCGAACTCTGAGCCATCCCCATCATGGGCCCGCCAAGCAAAAGTTTGGCGGGTTGCTCGGAGACGCCGCCGACGAGTTCCAGGGCTTTTGAGATGGGGGTTCCCACTCGAAAGCGCCAGTTTCCGGGATGGACGACGGGTTTGCCGGTTACGGTGGTGATGCGTTCGATCGACGGGCGACCTTCCACCACGGCGTCGACTACGGCCACGGCTGAGGCGACGTTCTGAACCACGCAGTGAACATCCATCGGCAGTTTACCAATGGGAACTTCGCGCCCGGTAATGGCATAGATGAGTTGTTTTTCGGCCCCTTGCGGATAGTTGACCGGCAGGCTCTGTACTTTTACGTTATAGGTGGAGGCGACCTTTTCCAGCTGAGCAATGGCATCGGGTTTATTATCTTCAACGCCAATGATCGCGGTTTTCAACCCGAGGATTCGGGCAAGAATGGCTGCACCCAGCACCACCTTTTCGGCGTGTTCTAGCATGATGCGGTGGTCGGCGGTTAGATAGGGTTCGCACTCGGCTCCGTTTAAAATGAGGGTATCGATCGTTTTCCCTTCGGGCGGAGATAGTTTGACGTGTGCGGGGAAACCTGCGCCGCCCATGCCCACAATTCCGGCGTCCCAAACTCGTTGCTTCAAATCTGCTGGGGTGGCTTTTTGCCAATCGGGAATGGGCTCAAAGGTATCGCCCCATTGATCTTCGCCGTCGGCGGTGATTTCGATGGATGGAACGGCAATGCCGGTTGGACCCGGGCATTTATCAATCATCTTAATCGTTCCGCTAGTGGGCGCATGCAATGGAACGGAGACAAAGCCGCCGGCTTTGGCGAGTAGATCGCCTTTTTTAACGAGGTCGCCTTTTTTAACCACCAGTTCGGGCGGTGCACCAATGTTTTGGTGCATGATGACTTTGTAGGATTCAAGCAAGGGGGCTTCTTGAATCGATTTTGACGCGGAGAGTGCTTTGCTGTCTTTCGGATGCACGCCGCCTTTAAATTTTCGCGGTTTATCGGTCATTTCAACGCTCCTTCATATCCGTTAACGGCGTGTTTGGTGGCCTGACGCAAGGCGGTGGTCGGGCAAGCAGAGGCGTCTACCAATTCGGCCGGCGGCGGGTTTTCATAATTGGTTCGAATCAGGAAGCCATCCACGAGCATGTGGTCCTCTTCTCCGGAGGCTTTAACGCATTTCCGACAGGCAATGCAGGCGGTTTTGCAGACCTGACGTTTGGCCGCGCCTTTTTCCGGCGAGTTGCAATAGACGTGCACATCGGCAACGGCGGGCGCCATGATGATTAAATCTTTCGGGCAGGCGGCCACACAGTTTTCGCAGCCTACACAAAGCTCGGGATGCACGATGGCGAGGGCATCGCGGATTTCAATGGCTCCAAATGGACAGGCATCGGCACAACTGCCGAAACCGAGGCACCCGTAGTCGCACCCTTTGGCTCCACCGGCAACGAGTACGGCCGATCGGCAATCGCGCACCCCGTTATAGAGGGAGCGTACGGTGTTGGCGGCATCGCCACTGCACCGAACAACGGCTACCTTTTTCTCGGTTTCTTCGGCGACGATTCCGAGGTAGTCGGCAATCTTTATTACGTCGTCTGCTGAGCAGACGGGACACGCTCCTGGCGTGGTCTTTTCGGCCACCACGCCCTTGGCAAAATCGGAGCAACCGGCAAATCCACAGCCGCCGCAGTTTGCTCCGGGCAAAAGATCTTCGACGCCTTCAATCCGTTCGTCCACCTCCACGGCGAATACTTTGGCCACTAAACCAATGATGACTCCGAGGAAGGTTCCGAGTAAGCCGACCGATATAACTGCTGTCCATGTACTGTTCATTAATCAATCCTTTTAAACGAGGCCAGAAAAGCCCATGAATGCCATCGCCAAAATTCCGGCGGTAATTAATGAAATGGCCGTGCCTTCAAACGCTTTCGGCACCTTGGCTAAATCTAATTTTTCCCGCAGGCTGGAAAACAAAATGAGGGCCAACGCGAATCCGAGCGCCGAACAAAATCCATAGATGGTGGCGCCGTACCACGTCGACTGAATGGCCTCGGGTGCCGATTTGGCATTGAGCACCACACAACCGAGTACGGCGCAGTTGGTGGTAATGAGCGGCAGGAAGATGCCGAGGCTTTCATAGAGTTTGGCACTGACTTTTTGTAAAATAATTTCAACCAGTTGAACCAACGATGCAATCACCACGATGAACACTAGTGTTTGCAAATATTGCAACCCCTTTGGAACCAGCAGATAGGTGTTAATTAACGAGCTGACGAGCGAGGCCAGGGTCATTACAAAAATAACGGCCCCCGACATTCCAAGAGCCGTGTCCAACTTTTTAGAAACACCGAGGAAGGGACAGACTCCGAGAAACTTCGAGAGAACGAAGTTATTCACCAGAATGGCCCCGATGGTTATTGTTAGAAATTCGCTTAGCATACGCTATCCCGCCTATTTACATTAGGTTCAATTACTGAAAAAAGGCATAGTAGCGCGACAAATATTTACAGCAACCCCCTTTACGGACAGCATGCTTCTTTAGAATGGGTTTCAACAACTGCAGGTCACCCGCTCCTTTGAAAAAGGTGAAAAGAGTTTTAGACCAATTTAAATATATCTTACATCTGATATAATTTAATAATGTGTTTGAAGTTTGAAGGCTAGATGAATATATATGCGGTTCACTCAACCCGACGGAGAATAGATGAGCACAAACCCACCAGGAAAAGGCACTAAAACAATCGGCATCAATATGAACGCACAAATGGCGGAGCAACTTGCCAAGCGAGCGGAATCCATGCACCTATCCGTAAGCAAATACTGTAAAATTATTCTTCGGGAGTGGCTCGATTCCGGCAACAAACTCAACCTCACCGAGCAATAAACTTTACCCCATCAGAACTTTAACCCGCCGATTTTTAAACGAAGTCGGCTTTTTTGTGTCTAGAGGAGCTCCGCCATAGAGTAGAATCTCACTCGACTTATATGCGACGGGACAAGGTTGTGCGCCGGCCAAAAAGGATTAAACATGGAAAAGATGATCAAAATTGTTTTTTTACGTATTTTTAAGGTGAATTCACCTCGCTAGTGTGATTTATACTTCTATATTTAAAGCCCTCATATAAATAAGAGATCCTTCTCTATTACCGAGTGTTTACGGAGATTTTAGCGTGAAACCAACTGATACCAATAATCCGGAATATTTTCATAAAGTCGTGGATTGCCAATATGCGTGTCCGGCGCACACCCCGGTGCCTGAATATATTCGACTCATTGCCGCGGGGCGTTATTCAGATGCCTATATGATCAATTGGGAGTCGAACGTGTTCCCCGGCATTCTCGGCCGAACCTGCGACCGCCCATGCGAACCGGCCTGCCGTCGCGGACGAATTGAGGACAAACCCGTTGCGATCTGTCGCCTCAAACGAGTTTGTTCCGATTTAAAAGGCGATGTCTCCGCTCGTATGCCTAAAATTCCTCGGAAAAAGAACGGATTTAAATTGGCACTCATCGGAGCCGGTCCATCGGCTCTAACGGTGGCACGCGATCTGATGCCGCTCGGTTATGAGATCGACCTATTTGAATCCACCCCTTCGGCCGGCGGTTTTATGCGCCAGCAAATTCCTTCGTTCCGCCTACCCGATGAGGTGATCGATGAAGAAACGGGCTACATTCTCGATATGGGCGTGAATACCTTTTTCAATACCCGAGTGGAGAGCCTAAAAGAATTACTAGAAAAAGAGTACGATGCGGTCTTTGTGGGTTCGGGCGCACCCAGCGGACGAGGCCTCGCGCTGCCGGGCTATGAAGTTGATCAGGGCACCCACGTTCAGGTGGGGGTGGAATGGCTGGCCCAAGTGGCCTTCGACCACATCACGGAAGCCCCTAAAGAGGTGATTGTGATTGGCGGAGGAAATACCGCAATGGATTGCTGCCGTACGGCGATTCGCCTCGGCGCAACCCAGGTGAAAGTCCTGATCCGCACGCCGATCGGCGCAAGGGTGGCATCGCCCTGGGAAATTGAGGACACCCTTGCCGAGGGCATTCCAATTTTAGAAAATT
>JAUUYK010000184.1 GCA_030588285.1 Kiritimatiellales bacterium | reverse complement strand
TGAAGACGGATTCGGTGATGATGAGTCGGCGGTTGCCGTTGGCGGGAAATTGTTCGAGGCGGTTTTCCAAGGCCTGGACATTGTTGTGGGCGAAGCGGACAAGCTTGGCGCCGGAGAGTCTGCAGGCATCGATCATGCTGGCGTGGACGAGCTTGTCGGCAAAGATGAGGTCCCCTTTTCCGGCGAGGATGGGAATGGTTCCGGCATTGGCCATGTAGCCCGATCCAAAGACGAGTGCAGATTCGAAGCCCTTTTCTTTGGCAATCCGTGCTTCGAGTTTTTCGTGGATCGGCAGGGTTCCGGTAACGAGGCGCGAGGCGGTGGAGCCGATGCCGTATTGATCGAGCGCCTCGCGGGCGCAGTCCATCACATGGCGATGGCGGCCGAGATCGAGGTAGTCGTTGCTCGAAAAGTTGAGCACCTCTTGGCCGTCGAGTTTGATTTTTCCGCCCGCTTCGGGATAAGCATGAGCGGTTCGTTCCAAGCCTTGGAGCTTGGCTTCGTTGAGTAGGGGTTGGATCCAGTTTTTACGCATAGATTCCACTTTGTCCAACTTGTGGAGTTGGCGCAATGCAGAAAATGGATTATAGCTTTCAGTATGAAGCGATTCGCCACCCTTGTTCCGTATGTTGCTGTGCTGATTGGAATGTACCTGTTCCATAACGCGTGGCTGACGATTCTGCTTTATCATTTTGGGGTGTTGGCTTTTTTGTGTTTCCGGAAGCCGAAGGGGCTGGGTCGGCGAATAGGGGCGGGGGTTAAATCTCCGTTGTTGATTCCGGGAATGTTGGCTTGTGCGCTGGCCGCACCGATCATCTATTTTATGTGGCCGTGGTTCGCGGTTTCGGATGTGGCTCTGCCAGAATGGTTGGCACATTATGGATTGACGGGCGGAGCTTGGATTTGGTTTGTTCCCTATTTTTCGCTGGTGCACCCGGTTGTGGAAGAGGTGCATTGGCGTGGAATTTCGCCGGAGCGCGTTGCGGGAATCTGCTGGCAGGATTGGGCCTTTGCGGGCTACCATGTGTTGGTTTTATTTCAGCTGATTCGGTGGCCGGGGCTGGTTCTTATTTTCGGAATTTTGGGGAGCAGTTCGATTTTTTGGCGTTGGGCAGCGGGCAAGTTGGGCGGTTATGGTTTACCGATCCTGACGCATGCCGTGGCTGATGCGGCGGTGATGATCGGGGTGTGCTTTCTTTTAAACGGATAGTGAGGTTGCGAGTGAAAAATATTTTTCTAGGGCTACTGATTTTGGGTGGAGGTTTGTTAAGCGGGTGCGTTTCGATGGAGCGACTGCCTTCGCCGGAGGATCCGATCGCGATGGCCGAGATTCCGGGCATTCCGGAGTGTCGGATTTGGGGCGATGATGCGCCGGCCAATGAAATCGAGCGCGCGCGTGCCGCGCGAACCCGGTTGCGCTCGGATCCTGATTTTGATCCCAAAACGCCGATCCATTTTTTGGCCATTTCTGGCGGCGCGCAGGAGGGCGCATTCGGCGGCGGGGTGCTGGCGGGTTGGACCGCGCGCGGCGATCGCCCCGAGTTTAAACTGGTTACCGGGATCAGCTCCGGTTCGTTGCTGGCTCCATTTGCTTTTTTAGGGTCGGAATATGACGGTGCAATTCAAGAAATATTCTCCCGCTATTCCACGAAGGATATCGTGAATAAACGCATTTTTTCCGCGCTGTTCCGAGGGACTTCGCTTTCGAGTAATGAGCAGTTACGTGCGATTCTAAAAACCTATTTCACCCCCGTGGAAATGAAGAAGGTTGCGGAGGCCTATGCGCAAGGTCGTGCATTATATATTGGCTCAACAAATCTGGATTCTGTTCGCCCAGTTCTTTGGGATATTGGGAGACTTGCTTCAAGTGGGCATCCGGGCGCGTACGATCTCATTATCGATATAATTCTGGCCTCGGCCGCGTTTCCCGGCATCTTTCCGCCGATTCTTTTTGATGTGCAGCAGAACGGAAAAGCGTATCAGGAGTTGCATGTTGACGGCGGGTTGACCTCGCAGGTGTTTGCCTATTCGATTAATGCTAACGTGAAGCAGGTGCTGAAAGAAATTGGAATTAAAGGGCAGGTGCATGTGTATGTTTTACGAAATGCCCCGATCTGGCCAAAGGTTTCGACGGTTAAACCTTCCTCGTTTCCGATTCTGATTAAAACGGCGGAATCCATGGTAAATTCGCTAGCAAAGATGGATATACACCACATCTATTCGGATGCACTCGACAACGATATTAAATTCCATTTGGCCTATATGCCCTCCGATTTTCGCGAACCAGAAGAGCGTTTTGATCCGTCTTATATGAAAGAACTGTATGAGTATGCATTTGAAAAAGCGAAGGCGGGCTATCCCTGGGAACCGAACCCGCCGGAGTTTCAGAATGAAGAGTTGGGTGAATAACCTGATGCTGGGGCGGATCGATCAAAACCGTTTGGTAAATTATCCAAGCCCGAAAGGGCGAAAACCGGCGCTCTAGTTTAGATCTAGTCCTTGTTTACATCCGCAGGAGCGGCAGATAGTATCTGCCGTTTTGTTGAAAACGTGAGGATGATGATCATGGATTGGAATGCATTGGCAGATCGAATTTTGGAGGGGGGAGAGGCCATTACCCGCAACGAAGCTTTGGCTGTATTAAACTCGCCCGACGATGCGCTGCTGGATGTCCTGCAAGCGGCCTACCGGATTCGTAAAAATTTCTTCGGCAAAAAAGTGAGTCTGCATGTTTTAAAAAATGCCAAGAGTGGCGCTTGTCCGGAAGATTGCTCGTTCTGCAGCCAATCCAAAACCGCCACCGCCGACGTCGAAGAATATGCCATGGAGTCGGCCGACGAAATCGTTGAAGGAGCCAAAGAAGCCATCGACATGCAAGCCCTGCGCTATTGCGTCGTCACCAGCTCCCGCGCCCCCTCCGAATCCGAAATGAAAACCATCTGCGAAGCCGCCGCAAAAATCAAAGAACAAAACCCGCAGCTCGAACTCTGTGCCTCCATGGGGTTTTTAACCGAAGAGAAGGCGCAACGCCTCAAGGATTCCGGCGTCGATCGCTTCAACCACAACCTCGAAACCTCCGCCAACTTTTATCCCTCCATCTGCTCCACCCATAAATTTGAAGATCGCGTTGAAACGGCGC
>JAUUYK010000120.1 GCA_030588285.1 Kiritimatiellales bacterium | reverse complement strand
GGATAATGATGAATTTATGTCACAATGCGATACACGCAATGGAGGAAAACGGAGGAGTATTGACCCTCTCGTTACGTTCGCTTTCCATAAATGAAGATGCTTCGAGTAAATATAATCTACCCACAGGTTCCTATGTGGAGCTGAAAGTCGGCGACACTGGCTCAGGGATCCAGCCAAAGAACATTGTTCGTATCTTTGAACCTTTTTTCACAAGTAAGAAGCTAGGTAAAGGCTCCGGACTTGGACTTGCTGTTGTGCATGGCATTGTAAAAAGTCACGGAGGAGACATAACCGTTGAAAGCAAACTAGGAAAAGGAACGGTATTCACAATCATACTTCCGGCAACCTACGTTAAGGTTGTTCCTAAAGATAATGATAAAAATATTTTGCAGGGCAAGGGCGAAAATATTCTTCTGGTCGATGACGAAAAGGTCTTAACGATCATAAATTTTAGAATTATGGAGTTGCTTGGTTACAAAGTTACTGTTTCAAACAGTAGCCTTGAAGCCTTGGAAATATTAAAGAACTCTCCTGATAAATTTAACTTATTGATGACGGATCATTTAATGCCAGACATGACCGGTCTTGAACTGGCCAAGAGTTGTCTTGAAATTTGTCCGGATCTCCCCGTCATCCTGTGTACAGGTTTCAGCAATAATATATCGAAGTAAGATGCACTAGCTGCGGGCGTTAAAAAAATCCTACACAAACCTATTCTAAGAAAAGATATGGCTAATGCTTTACGCCAGCTTCTAAGTGAAAAAAGGTAAAGTGATGCATCTCTCTTTTAAATTATGACTCTTTATTGAAAGATAAATGCGAAAAGGTGCCATTCACGGCGGCCCCCTTTTTTTCGCTGACCCCTTTTTGCATACGTGGGGGGATCATCCTACCCATCAGGATTTCGTTCTGACTAACTTTTATAGGGACCCAATTTAGAAACCAAATCCCATTTGGCCGGCTTTTTTGGCGGTGCGTTCTTCCTCTGATCCGAGCAGGGTAATCAGTTGCTTTTCGCTCAGAATGGTCACGCCCAATTTTTCGGCTTTGGTTAGTTTGGATCCCGCACTGGCTCCGGCCACGAGATAGCTCGTATTTTTTGAAACGCTTCCGCTCACTTTTCCGCCCCGGATTTTTATTTTATCGCTGGCTTCATCGCGCGTCATTGCTTCCATCGAACCGGTCAGCACAAATATAAGCCCGTCGAATTCGTTGCTTTCATCCGAATCGGTTTGCTCGAAATTGACGCCGGTTTCGCGGAGTTTTTCGATCACCATACGAGCGTCCGGTGAGTGAAAATATTCCACCACGGTTTTTCCGACAATCGGGCCCATATCATGGATGGCTTCTAACGAGAGAATGTCCGCCGCCATGAGGGCATCGATATTTTTGAACTCCTTGGCGAGTAGGGTGGCGGCTCCTTTTCCAACATGGCGAATGCCTAGCCCGAACAGCACTTTTTCGAAGGGTCGAGTTTTGCTATCGATCAGGCCTTGAATCAGATTGTCGGCCGATTTTTCGCCCATGCGTTCCAAGCCGAGCACTTCATTTTTTTGCAGGGAATAAAGCTCTGCCGGATTTTTTACGAGTCCGCTATCGACCAGTTGTTCAACCAGCGATTCGCCGAGTCCGTTAATATCCATGGCTCCGCGCGATGCAAAATGGGTGAGCCAGCTTTTTACCTGGGCTGGGCATTGCAGGTTGATGCAGCGCAGGGCGACTTCGCCCTCCTTTTTTTCGGCATCGCTACCACAGACGGGGCAGGTGGTTGGCATGATGAAATCAATTTCGGTTCCCGTTCGTTTTTCGGTGAGCACTTTCACGACGGCTGGAATAATTTCCCCCGCCTTTTCGATCAACACCCGGTCGCCGATTTTAATATCTTTCCGTCGAATCTCATCTTCGTTGTGCAGCGTGGCGCGTTTCACCGTGGTTCCCGCGAGTTGCACGGGCTCGAGCTCGGCCACGGGCGTCAAAACTCCTGTTCGCCCCACCTGAATGGAGATCGTGTGCAAAATGGTTTCTGCGTGTTCGGGCTCATATTTATAGGCCACGGCCCAGCGTGGACTTTTCGCGGTGAATCCGAGCGCTTCATAGAGCCGCCGATCGTTCACCTTAATGACCCCGCCATCGATATCGAACGGAAATTCGTGGCGCATATTTTCCAATTCGTCGAGGCGATCAAGAATTTCTTCGATGCCGTCGCTCTGCCAAAAGGTGGGTGTAATTCGTAGGCCATAGTCCTTTAGGGTGGACAACATGTGCTCGTGGGTTTCAAACGAGATGCCGTCGAGCTGGCCGGTGGCATAGAAAATGGCATCGAGTGGCCGTTTGGCCACCTCGCGCGGGTCGAGCATTTTCAACGATCCGGCGCAGGCGTTGCGCGGGTTGGCAAAGGGTTCGAGTCCGCTTTCCTGTCGCTTTTTATTCAGGGTAGAAAATCCGGCGGTATCCATATAAATTTCACCGCGCACCTCCAATATCGCCGGAGGCATCATGTCGTTAAGCCGAAGTGGAATCGATTGGATCGTCCGAACATTAGAGGTTACATCATCGCCGGTAGAGCCGTCGCCCCGCGTCACGGCGCGAATGAGCTCGCCATTTTCATAGCGCAAAGAAATGGCGACACCGTCGATTTTGGGTTCCAGAATATAGTTAAAGGTCTCCTCCGGAATCAGCTTTCGAATCCGCCGGTCAAACTCAACAAGCTCTTCTTTTGAGTAGGTATTTGAAAGACTCATCATGGGAACGGCATGTTTAACGTTGTTGAAATGATCGAGCGGTGCGCCGCCAACGCGTTGGGTTGGGGAGGTCGAACTCGCAAACTCCGGAAACTGAATTTCTAAATCGTTCAGGGTTTGGAGCAATTGGTCGTATTCGCGATCGGTGATTTGTGGCGCGGCCTCGATATAGTAGAGGCGGTTGTTGCGTTCAATCTCCGCGCGAAGTTCATTCATTCGTTGCTGGGTATGTGTTGAGTCAGTCATAGTGGATGAATTTACCTGCTTAGATAAACTCGGTCAATCCAGAGCCGTATAATGTAGAGCATTTTAGTGGCATCCCCGCTCGTCTACTTGCATGATGCGGCCTAATTTTTGAGTAGAGTAAAACGAGGGGAATGTGATGGATACGACTTTTTTGAATGTAGCGGAACTGGTTGGACTGAAGGCGTGCTGGGAAACGATTACGGAGCCTCAGCGCAGGGTGGTTTCTAATTTGATGGGGGAACAACAACTTCACCTTTTTTCGGATTGGGATCTCCCCGGAACGGCCGATGCCGAAAAGGCCGCCTTTTTGGAATCGCTCTGCAAGGTGGATGGAAGCTATCCCGGCGGTTTACTCGGCTACATTTCCAACGGAAAAAAACTGTTGGCCCAGGCCAAAGCGGGCGGAAATCCATTTGAAGGCTGCATTCCCGAGCAACCCAACAAAGTGGATCTCACGAAGTTCGATGCGGCGTATGATCGCTACGAAGCCCTCGGCGTGAAGCAGTTCGAAAAAGCCGGCATTGTTCTCGTGGCCGGCGGGCTGGGTGAGCGCCTGGGCTATCACGGCATTAAACTCGATATCCCCATCGAAGTGCTCGAAACCACGCCTTACCTCAAGCTCTACGCCGAATGTATTCTTGCAATGGAAACCCGCATGGAAAACCCGCGTCCCGTTCCGTTCATCATCATGGTTTCGCCCGACACCGATGAAAAAACGATTCAGGCATTGGAAACAAATAACTATTTCGGCCTGCGAAAAGAGCAGGTTCATCTGCTACGGCAAGGACCCGTTCCGGCCATTTCAGATAACAACGGTACGCTGGCACTGAAAGAAAAATATAAACTCATCCTCAAACCGCACGGCCACGGCGATATTCACATGCTATTGCACTCCAGCGGTCTGGCTGCTGAACTTGAAAAGCAGGGCATTGAGCATCTCATGTTTATTCAGGACACCAACGGGCAGGTCTTCAACGCCATGCCCGCCGCGCTTGGCGTCTCTGTTGAAAAGGGCTACGACTTTAACTCGCTCGGCGTAAATCGCATTCCCGGCGAAGCCGTTGGCGGCCTGGCCAAATTGGTGGGACCAAAAGGCGAACTCACGCTCAACGTGGAATACAATCAGCTCGATCCTTTGCTCCGTGCCACCATCAGCCCCGAAGGCGATGTGCCCAATGAACACGGATTTTCCATGTTCCCCGGCAATATTAATATCCTCGTCATTCGCATGGCTTCGTATGTTCGTATCCTCGCCGAAACGCAGGGAATTATAGCCGAATTTGTGAATCCAAAATATGCCGACGAAACCAAAACTTCGTTCAAAAAACCGACCCGCCTTGAGACGCTCATGCAGGATCTCCCTAAGCTTTTTGGACCCGAAGAAAAGGCCGGGGTCTCAGTTTTTGACCGGCCGTGGTGTTTCTCGCCCAACAAAAATAACATCCTCGATGCAGCAGCGAAACAAGCCAACGGTACGCCGCCGGAATCTGCCGCTAGCGCTGAGTCC
>JAUUYK010000117.1 GCA_030588285.1 Kiritimatiellales bacterium | reverse complement strand
TAATTCAATGCGACCGACAAGCCGCGTGGTTCAACGAAATAGAGGGGGCCCGCGTGATGGTTGTTTCAGAAATGGGCGGCGAAGGGCGCAACTTTCAGGTGGCCTCACATTTGGCTCTAATTGACCTCCCGCGCGACCCCGAACTCCTGGAACAGCGCATTGGGCGACTCGACCGAATTGGCCAACGCGGCGACGTCCACATTCACATCCCCTACCTAAAAGGAACGCCCGAGGAACATATTGTACGCTGGTTGCATGAGGGGCTTAACGCCTTCACCGAACCCGTACTCGGCGGCTTTGAATTACTCGAACGCTTCGGCGCACAACTCCAGAACGTCGACAAAGCCCTCATCACCGAAACGCGAACCTTCTACAAAAAACTCCGATCACAAATTTCCTCCGGGCGCGATCGACTACTCGAGCTCTCCTCTTTCCGCCCCGACATCGGCAAAGCCGTCGCCAAGCAAATCAGCGCAGTTGAAAAATCGGACGATCTAAAAGCCTATCTGCTACACATGTTCGACCAATATGGAGTACACGCCGAAGCACTCGATGCAACCACCTACCACATCCGCCCCGATCAAATGTTCGACGACTGGTTTCCGCTGAGCGCCGAAGGCTTCCGAATCACCTTCAACCGAGAGGAAGCACTCCTTCGACCCGATGCCATTCTGATGAGCTGGGACCATCCGATGGTGACCGGTGCCGCCGAACTCATTCTGGGATCCGAACGAGGAAGCTGTGCCATGGCAATCGATCCCACGCAGGATATCCCACTGAAACTTCAAGCCATCTATGTGCTGGAAACCGTGGCTCCTCCTGGACTCAATGCCAATCGTTTTCTGCCCCCCACTCCCATCATCATTACAGTCGATCATGCAGGAATCCCCCTTAAGGGAACCGTGCCAGAACAATTAAAAAATGCCGACCCATGGAACCTGCTAGAACATGAAACGATCCGCCAGCAGATGATCCCCTCCATGATTGAAGCCACCCAAAAACTCGCAGAACACCAAGCCAAATCTACCATCACCGATGCACGTCGCCACATGCTTGAAACATTAGGAACCGAATATAAACGGCTCGAATATCTCAAACAGGTCAACGACAACATACGCGAAGAGGAACTCGACCACGCCCGAAATGCCATCACCGAACTCGATGAAAAATTGGCCGACTCCCGTCTGCGCCTCGATGCCATCCGCATCATTAGCGCCCACTAAAAAACAGACCTCCATTTTGGATAAAAATATGATCAATAAAGACAAGGCCCTCACCCATCTACTCGACCTACTCGCCGTCGAAGGAGCAACCGGACAGGAAGCAAAAGTGGTGGCGGCACTCACCCAAAAACTGATTGCGGCGGGGTGTAAAAAATCGTGGATTAAAATCGATGATGCTGATATACGACTCGGCAATGGGTTTGAAATTGGCAACCTGATTGTTCAACTGCCTGGAACGGTAAAAGCACCGCAGATTCTATTTTCTGCGCACATGGATACCGTCCCACTTTGTAAAGGTGCGGTGCCCATCGTGAAAGAAAATCGCGTGGTACCCAAGGGGAAAACCGGGCTCGGAGCCGACGACCGTTCCAGCTGTGCTGCAATGGTAACTCTGACGGAAACACTATTGAAAAACAGCATCCCCCATCCACCGATTACCCTCTTCTTCCCCATCGCCGAAGAGAATGGATTGCATGGTTCTCGAATGGTTCGACTTTCCGACCTGGGGAATCCAACCATGGGATTTAATCTCGACGGACAATGCCCAAACGAAGTCATTATTGGAGCCATGAGCGCAGTGCGCTGGACGGCCGAAATTTCGGGAATTTCGACTCACGCCGGACTTGAGCCAGAGCGCGGGGTTTCGGCGGGATTGATCGGCGCAAAAGCAATGGCCACCCTTGCGGAGCAGGGCTACTTCGGACGCATCGTGAAAGGCGACCAGATCGGCACAGCCAACCTCGGCACCCTAAGCGGTGGAGAAGCCAGTAATCAGGTGATGGATTCAGCCCTAATGACGGGCGAATGCCGAAGCCATAGCCCGGTCTTTTTAGAACAAATCATCACGGCCTACCAAGCCAACTTCGAACAGGCCGCCCAAAGTGTTACGAACGATCTGGGAAAATGCGGCACGGTTAAATTCACGCTCGTCCGCGATTATAACGCCTTTAAATTAAAAAAATCGGAACCCTGCGTTCAACGAGCCAGCAAAGCAATCGAAGCCGCCGGCCTTCAACCCAACCCGATCGTTATGGATGCAGGGCTCGACGCCAACAACCTGAACGAAAAAGGGCTGCCCACCGTCACTCTCGGCACCGGGGCGCATAAATTCCACCAGACCGCAGAATATGTGGACATCAAAGAATATTACACCGGTTGTGAAGTGCTCGTGCACATTGCCCAACTGTCGATCACCTAATTCTTCACCCGATCGCGGGCATCATCGATGCGATGGAAAAAGTTGGATTCGCCGATTTCATCGAACAGTCCGGCCCGTTCGAGCAGGGTGCGAACGGGAAATTTCATGCGACAAAATAGCAGTTCTGTTTTGCTTTCACGAAGCTTGGAAACCATACCGCGCAGCATTTCTACGCCGGAAGCATCGATGGCGTTGATGCCTTGGCAATCGATGACAATAAAGTGGGCATCGGGGTATTGGCCGCAGGTTTCGAGCAGCATATTTTCGAAGTAAGAGACATTGGCAAAGAAGAGGCGTCCGTCAAATCGGATGATCGGCATTTGGGGATCGACGGATAAATTATAGCGATCGTGTGTGCGATAGGTTCCATCTTTATGACGCCCCAGCAAAGCGATATTGGGCTTCATGGTTTGGAATAGGAAAATAACAATGGATAGGGCCGCGCCCAGTAGAATTCCATTCTGTAGTTGCGGCGCGAATAGCACCGTAGCAACGAAGGTCAATAGGGCGGTAAACCCTTCCACTCGACTGATTTTCCAATAGCCGAATAACCGTTTAAAATTTAGCAGTTTAACAATCGCCACAATAATGATGGCCCCAAGCGCGGCTTTGGGCAGGCAATAGATCGATCCGGCAAAAAACATAAGAAAAATGCCCACAAAGGTTCCGGTGAATAAAGCACTGAGTCCACTTTTTGCGCCGGAGGCATAGTTGAGCGCGGTTCGAGAAAGGGAGCCGCTGACGGAGTAACCGCCGGTAAATCCAGATGACAAAGCGGCCAGCCCCTGCCCAATTACTTCTTGATTTAAGTCGATTTTTTGGCGGCTCTGGGTGGCCACTGCTTTGGCCACACCACACATTTCCATGAAGCCGACAAAGGTAATGACCAAAGCGCCCGGAAGCATTTTAAGAATCATATTCCAATCGATTGAGATGGAGATTGGATGGGGCAACCCTCTCGGAATGTACCCGACCACGCCAACCGGAACAGTGACTCGATCGGGATCGTGCAATCCAAACAAAAACACGGTCAACGTTGCCAGAACCACCACCAGCAGTGCGCCGGGAAGTTTCGGAAAAAACCGTTTTAAAAGAACGAGTAGCACAATGGATGCACCGCCCAAGGCTGCTGAGGATAGATTAGATTCGCCTAACCGACAGAGCAAATCCCATAAATTCCCTAAATACCACCCGCCCGTCTCCATCTCCAACCCGAACAGTTTACTTATCTGCGATGACGCAATGATGAGAACACCCGCATGAACAAAACCATCGACAACAGGCTTCGATAGAAAATTGGCCAGAACGGTGAGTCGCGTAATCCCAACCAACAAACGAATACACCCGATCAAGACCGTCAGTAGTCCGGCCAACACAATATAGGTTGCGCTTTCGGGTATAGCCAGTGGGATTAAAACCGCTCCGGTCAGCAACGAGGTCATTGCAACGGGACCGGTTTGTAAATGGTGCGACGATCCCCAGAGGGCGCCAATAATGACGGGAATACACGCGGCATAAAGCCCCATAACCACGGGAAGGCCGGCCAACTGGGCATAGGCCATGGCCTGTGGAATTAATACCAGCGCAACGGTCAATCCGGCGATAAAATCGGAACGAACGTCGCCTTTTTCAAAGCGCCACCCGATAAATGGAAATAATTTCTTAAACATATAAATAATTGTGTGAAAAAAGAGAAACTCGATCAAACCTAATCTGATGATTGATTCCAATTGAGCTTCTCTTTACTATCGTTTGCTATGAATTCACAGATCAATTCACAAATGCTCGACTCCGCCGTGGCGGCGGTTCAAAAAGAATGGCCCACGGCAAAACCAAAGGTCGGTGTAATCCTCGGCTCCGGTTGGGGCGAGGCCGTGGCGGACTTCAACGGCGCAGAACGTTCCTACGGTGAAATCCCCGGCTTTGGAAAACCTAGGGTGATGGGCCACGCGGGCAAACTGCTGGCCACCACAATCGAAGGAATGGAAACCTTTATTTTTCAGGGACGGCGACATTGGTACGAGGGCGAGGGCTGGACTCCAGTAATTCTTCCAATTTACATTCTCCGCGCACTTGGCGCCGATACCGTTTTGCTCACCAATGCTTCGGGTGGCATTCGTGACGATCTCGCCCCAGGGTCGCTGATGGCCATTTCGGACCACATTAATATGCTCGGCTCCAATCCGCTCATCGGACCACATAATCCACTACTGGGAACACGATTTCCCGATCAAACCGAAGT
>JAUUYK010000085.1 GCA_030588285.1 Kiritimatiellales bacterium | reverse complement strand
TGAGTACATTGGGAGTTATCATCGCTTGCGGAAAAGAAGAAGAAATTGCTCAGGGAACCGATGCTGCGTTTTTAAGTTTGGGGAATACCCCGATACTTATTCATACGCTCATGACCTTTCAAAAATCTTCGGCGATAGATCAGATTATAATTGCGGTTGGAAAAGATCGGGTTAACGCCACGGCGCATGCCATCAAAAGATATGGATGTACCAAAGTTTGTGGTGTGGTGATCGGTGGGGCAAATCGTTTGAGTACTATGCGCACCGTTTTATCAAAAATGCCTACCCCGGCTTCTGTTGTGGTAATTCAGGAAGCATCTCGGCCATTTGTAACAAAAGAGTTGGTGGCCGATACGGTTAAATCAGCAAAACGGTACGGGTGCGCTATTGCAGCGCATAAAATTACAGATGCCGTAAAGTCGGTTCCCAAAGGCATGAAGGTTGCAAAAACACTGGAACGCAATACGGTTTGGGTCGCGCAAACACCGCAAGCCTTTAAATTTGATGTGTTAACTAAGGTTCTCGATACGAAGGGAAAAGAGATTAAACTTATCGATGATGAGTCGGAACATGTTCGTAAACCATCTGAAGTTCATATGGTTGAGGGAGGATCGGGGAACATGAAAATCCGCACATCGAGTGATTTGGCAATTGCTACCGTTTTGTTAAATGCAAAACTGGCTTAACGTCCGGTTTCCAGACGCAGCGCATTGCGAAAAGGAAGCCCTGCTTTTCTGATTTTTTGTTGGGTTTTTTTAATATCATACTCCACACGTCGCATCGTTATTTTTTGCTCGTCTAGATCATAGATTACATAGGCTGATTTAGGGTTCCGATCGCGGGGTTGCCCGACACTTCCCACATTAATCAGATACTGGAATCCTGGCTTAACGG
This sequence comes from Kiritimatiellales bacterium, assembly GCA_030588285.1. Next base: position 4,583 of record JAUUYK010000085.1, on the reverse strand, counting down.
TTATCGTTTTAAAAAATCCTTTTTCAATGGTTTTTCCTTTCACAAAAGCAAGTGGAACGTGGGTGTGCCCAAAAAAACAGACCGGATTAAACTGATTTCTAAAATTCATATCGGCGGCTTCACGTTTGAAAATATAATTCCAGCGGTGCGGATTGCTTAGTGAACTATGAACAAGGGTGAAATTTTCGATATCAAGAATCATCGGCAGTTGACGAAGGAGCTTTCGTTCAAATGAAGAAAGATGCTTCCGCGTCCATCGAATACTTTTTTGAGCTAAAGGGGTAAAGAGTTCCATTGGTTCGTTGCAGGCGGCGTAATAGTCGTGATTCCCCTGAACAAGTTTACATTTGATGCTTCGAATAATCTGAAGGCAGGCTTTGGGGTCGGCATTATATCCCACCACATCACCTGTGCAGGCAAAATGAGTTGCACCTTGTTTTTCCGCGTCCTTTAGAACCGCCTTGAGCGCCTCAAGGTTGGCATGTATATCACCTAAAATTGCATATTTCATTAATTAAAAATCCAGAATCGGTCAGCTTTATTTAAAGCTAAAGCCACGTTTATATGCTTATTAAAATAGTATGCGTACTCATAGAGGTGTGGGTGGCGTGTAGAATATAAGTTACTTATTTTTTCAATCCTTGTGCACAATTTTAAATTTATATCCCACCAGTTTTGAATGAATCCAGTCATATTAAGCGACCCTGAAATGGGGCCGGCCGTATAACGAGAATCAACTTCTGGATCCCGGCCGAAGCAAATAACAGGTAATCTTTTCTTTGCAATCGCAAAACTCATAGCTTCTTTATATCTTATCCAGCAGAGGAATTAAACGTTTCAATGAGTCGAAAGTAGATTTAAAAATTAAAGAATTTGGGTGGAGATCTCACGAAGAGTTCTTGCCGGGGGGCTAAATTACTGCTTCTTTCGGGTGAAAGTTGGGGTGGTTGGAGAGGATAGGCCGGGGTTATAATAATATCCATCAACCGCAAAGTGGTTTAGTTTGTCGAGATCGGTTATCTTATTTTTAATGAGATAACGTGCCATGGATCCGCGGGCTTTTTTTGCGTAGAAACTGATGATCTTAAAGGTTCCATTTTTTTCGTCTTTAAAGACCGGCGAGATAATCTGTTTTTTGAGTGTCCGTTTATTGATGGCTTTGACGTATTCCTGTGACGCTAGATTAATCACAACCTTGCCCTGCATTTTATTTAGTTCTTCTGTTAAAGTACCTTTCCAAAATTCGTAGAGATTTTTCGCTTCGTCTGTTTGCAGAGGTCGTCCCATCTCAAGGCGATAGGGTTGAATAAGGTCCAGTGGTTTTAATAAACCGTAAAGGCCGGATAAAATCCGCAAATGACTTTGCGAAAAGGTTATGTCGGACTTTTTTAACGTGGTTGCATCAAGCCCGTCATAAACATTGCCTGTAAATGAAAATACGGCCTGTTTGGCCGTATGTGTTGTGAATGGTTGGGACCAGTTCTTGAACCGCTGGTGATTTAATTCCGCCAATTTTTCGCTGATTCCCATAAATTCCATGAGTTCGGATTTTGAAAATTCTCGAGCCGTAGCAATTAATTGTTTCGATTGCTTAAGGAAGGCGGGTTGCGTGAAGTCAGAGCACGGTGAAGTCTTCATATCCATACTTTTTGAGGGGGAGAGAAGAATAATCATTTTTCGAGCATTGTTCGGATCGATTTTGAATATAATTCCGGTTCGAGTAGAAAAGAGTCGTGTCCTTTTTCGGAAGTAATGGGTATGAATTCGGTTTTAATTTCGGCGGAAATTAATTTATCGCGTAAGTATTCCTGCTCTTCTGGATAGAAGCAGCAGTCGGAATTAATGCTGAAGATAAGGTATTCTTGGTGTTTGCAGTTTTTGAACACTTCGTTGTAGTCCGTCGCCTTTAAATCCCGTGCAAGGTTATAGTTCGTCCAGCCCGCGATTAGGTACAGGTAGGTGTTGGCATCAAAACGCCGTAAAAATTTCCGGCCTTGATGAAGGATATAGGATTCGAGTGGGGTCTGAATTTTGTACCAGGAAAATTCATCATGTTCCTGTTCGCATTTATCAGTCATCCGCGCTTCCATTGCTTGAAGCGAGACAAAGGTTTTGTGAGAAATCATGCGGGCAAGCGCGAGGCCGCGCAATGGGGCCGGGCCGTCGTAGTAGTGTCCATTGCAATAATTTGGATCGTTCTCAATCGCCAGAATTTGTTCGAGATTATGCACCCGAGTGAGTGTTGTGGATTCAATGCCGCAGGCCACCGGAATAACGCGTTTAACCCGGTCAGGATATCGTGCCGAAAAATTCATCACCAACATACCTCCGAGCGATGATCCGATGGCTGCATGGAAGGTCGAAATATCTAAGTGGTCAAAGAGCGGGAGCTGAGAGTCAACAATGTCGCTAAACGAAATTTGCGGGAAATCGCCGCCATATTCTTTCCCCGTTTCGGGGTTAATAGAGCCCGGGCCGGTGCTACCGTAGCATCCGCCGAAATAATTTACGCAGATCACAAAAAAACGATCCGTATCTACGGTTTTCCCTTCCCCGACAAAATCGTCCCACCAGCCTGTTTGGCATTCCCTATTCCATCGATCTCCAATGGTTGGAACGTGTGGGTTAAAGCCGCAAACGTGCTGTGATCCCGATAAGGCATGAAAAATGAGAATCGCGTTGTCTTTGGCGTCGTTTAGCATGCCATAGGTTTCGTAGGCGAGTGTGATGGGGCCAAAGCGCTGTCCGTCGTGTAAAATAAGACGGGAACCTTCGGTTTCTCCGTAGGTGTGGAATTGAGTTTTTACTTCCATTGTATCCTTCAATAGCCACCCCGGAAGGGGGGGGGCTGTTTAATTAAACCGCCGCTAGCGCTTGGTCAATATCGATAAGAATATCGTCGATATGTTCAAGGCCAACTGAAAGGCGAATTAGGTCTGGGGTAATACGCCCTGCGGCCTGCTGTTCTTCGGAGAGTTGCGAATGTGTTGTGGTGGAGGGGTGAATCGCAAGGCTGCGCGCATCACCGACGTTAGCTAAATGCGAGAAGAGTTCGAGGCTCTCAATGAATTTCTTGCCGGCTTCGGCGCCGCCCTTGATTCCAAAAATAACCATTCCTCCGGCTCCGTTTGGAAGATACTTCTGGGCTAACTCATACGATGGATCGCCTTTAAGAGCTGGATGACGAACCCACTCCACTTTGTCATGATTCTGAAGATGTTTAGCCACGGCCAATCCATTTTTAGAGTGACGCTCCATGCGAAGGCCGAGTGTTTCAATACCCTGCAAAGCCATCCATGAATTATCTGGAGCAATACATGCCCCGAGATTGCGAAGCGGGATTAAGCGCATGCGCAGAATATAAGCGAGCGGGGCAAGGTCGCCAAGATCGTTAGCAAAACTTACATTCCAGTAGCTTGGTTCGGGCTCAGAGAGCAGGGGGTGTTTTCCGGTGGTCCAATCAAATTTTCCGGAATCAATAACAATGCCGCCAATACCTGTTCCGTGTCCACCCATCCATTTCGTAAGGGAGTGCACTACAATATCAGCGCCATGTTCTAGCGGACGGGTTAGTGCGGGGGTGGAAAAAGTGCTGTCCACAATGAGGGGAAGGCCGTGCGCATGTGCAATGTCGGCGATGGCTTGGATATCAACCACGTCCAAAAGAGGGTTTCCAATGGTTTCGCAATAGAGGGCTTTGGTTTTGTCCGTGATAGCGGCGTCAAAGTTTTTCGGATCGGTTGGGTCTACAAAGTTAACCTTAATTCCCATGGAGGGAAGAATGTCATTAAACTGGGTGTAACTACCTCCATAAAGGTTGTTAGCCGATACAATTTCATCGCCGGATTTAGCGAGGTTGATAATGCTGTAAAAGATGGCGCTGGTTCCGGACGCAACAGCAAGTCCTGCTGCTCCACCTTCCATGGCGGCAACACGCTGTTCAAGCACATCGGTGGTTGGATTCATTAGGCGGGTGTAGATGTTTCCCATTTCTTTTAGAGTAAAGAGATTGGCTGCATGTTCCGTGCTATCGAAGCGATAGGCTGCGGTGCGATAAAGAGGCACGGCGTGTGATTTGGTGGTTACTTCGGCCGTTTCGTATCCGGCGTGTAGGCATTTCGTTTCTAATTTACTCATTGCAACTCCCTTTTTTTAATATGCAAAATGGCAAGGGGACTCTGAGGAAAGATAGCGAACATTTTCCCGTTTAGTAAGGGGAACACATCGTTACTTTGCGCTACAAAGTCTGACCTTGGCACCGTACTATTTTTAGGTTACCGGGCGATCACTGGGTCGGTTCTCTTACGCCACTCTCAATGTTATATAATGAGAAATAAGGTATTGTTTTATGGGATTTAGTCAAGGGGGTTCAGGTTGAAATATAAATTAATACAGGCGGGTTTTAAGTAATGAACCCGCAGTGAATTTAATCTTTATTCTTTTTTTCAGCGATAGCTTGCCTTAGAAATTTCAGTTCTGCAGGTTTTGCTCTTCGCCATTCGCCGAGTTTTAGATCGTCCAATTGAATGGGGCCAATGGCGATGCGCATGAGCCGAAAAACTTTTTTCTCGAAGTGTTCCATT
>JAUUYK010000041.1 GCA_030588285.1 Kiritimatiellales bacterium | reverse complement strand
AGGAGCCACAGAAGGACGCATCGGCATTTTCAAAAACGCCTATCTGGGTCGCCCGATGCGTAGCAAAGGTTTTACACATCGCAAAATTCGAGTCGCATGGTGCGTTCTGGGTCACAATTTATGGAAACTCGCCACGATGGCGGCGCAGAAGCGAGCCGAACTCGAGGCCGAGTCCGTCGCCAACGCAGCATAAGACCTTCCCACTCAAAATGAAGCAGCTCCTCAAAGACAGGGGTGCGTCTGAATTTAGAGGAAACGGCCCCTGAAACGGGTTGTTGACGATGAGGCGCCAGTTTTTGAAAAAACCAAAGGCCGCTATTCATGGAAATTTCGGGTTGATCCGAAATTGCAGGAATGGATCCTTAATTTACAGTCTACCATAAAAATTACTTTTCCAAATTAGAATGGCAAAGGCTAGCCGAGACGTTTAACGTTTATTTATGCGTAAACTTAAATTCATTCTCCCGGTCCTTGGACTTTTACTAATTTCTCTTTCGGCTAATGCTTCCGATCAATTACTGAAAAATCTTAACCCAAAAGGGGCTGTGAATGATTTTGCAAAGGTAATTTCGGCGACGGATGAACAGCAACTTCAAGGGATGATTGCGGATGTACGTCAGAAAACGGGCGCTCAAATTGCTGTCGTAACACTTGAATCGCTGGAGGGCGGCCAGATTGATGATTTTACGGTTCGATTATTTGAACGGTGGGGGGTGGGCCAGAAGGGCAAGGACAATGGTTTAATGCTTCTGGTGGCGATGCAGGACCGTACAATGCGTATCGAGGTGGGCTATGGATTGGAAGGGGCTATTCCCGATGCAAAAGCGGGCCGAATTCGAAGAGATATTATTACGCCGGCTTTTAAAGCGGGAAATCTGAGCCGCGGGATTTTACTTGGGGTTGGAGCGCTTTCGCAAGAGATTGCCAAGGAATACGGAGTTGCCCTGAATCAGGGCTCGGTCACCTATCAGAAACCGGGTCAATATTCTCGCGAGCGAAAAGGAAATCCCATCCTTCAGATCCTTCTTGCGATTGCCTTCATTATTTTTGCGATTCGTCACCCGCATCTGGCCCTTTTATTACTTCTCAGCGGGGGCAGAGGCCGCTCTGGTGGGGGTGGGGGGTTCGGGGGCGGGGGAGGCTTTGGCGGGGGCATGTCCGGCGGGGGTGGATCGAGTGGAGGATGGTAAATTTTGGAAGGAGAACGAGGTATGACACCAGATAAATTAGTGCAGGAATTAAAGGCGGCGGGGTCTGTCGGGCTTAAGTCGATCATTTTATACGGTTCGGCTGCGGCCGGGGATCGTGTCGATAAAAAATCCGACTACAATATTTTAGTTGTGGCCGAAGAGTTGGGGCTGGAAACATTGGATGCGTTTTCTAAAGCGGCGTCTAAATGGGCGCAGGCGGGAAATCCGGCTCCGTTAATGTTTACGGAAAAGCAACTGGGGCAGGCTACGGATGTTTTTCCGATTGAACTCCTCGATATTCGCGAGTGCCACACCGTACTTTTTGGGGAGGACCTTGTTCAGGCGTTGGAAATTGATACCAAAAACCTTCGGCTAGAAATTGAACATGAACTTCGAGGGAATTTGATTAAGCTTCGTCAAAGTTATCTGCTGACGGGGGGGAAACCGAAGGCGGTGGCGAATCTAATGACGCAGTCGTTGTCCACTTTTCTGGTGTTGTTCAGAGCTTCGCTGCGCTTATTTGAAACAGAAATTCCGCAAAAAAAGGTTGAGGCGTTGGAAAAACTAGCGCGCCATTTAGACTTTGATGCGGCGGTATTTGAAACGGTTCAGGAATTAAAAGAGGGTCGTAAAAAAGCGAAGGATATTCCGGTGCGGGACTGTTTTGATACCTATCTTAAAACGATTGTCTGCGTGATTGACGCGGTTGATGCATACCTTCAGAAAGGAGAATAAGTGATGAAAAAAAGTACGATTATTGCGCTGTCTATTGCCGGAGTTTTTGTGGTGGCCATACTGATGGCCGGTGGAAAATATAATGGGTTTGTTCAGCAGGAAGAGAATGTGAATCAATCGTGGGCGAATGTGGAAACCGTGTTGCAGCGTCGATACGATTTAATCCCTAATTTGGTCAACACGGTAAAGGGTTTTGCCACCCATGAGAAGGAGCTACTCACTGAGGTTACCCGATTGCGGAGCCAGTGGGGTGCCGCCAAAACATCCGGCGATACCGCACAAAGCGTTAAAGCAGCAGGCATGCTGGAGGGCGCACTGGGTCGACTCATGGTGGTGGTAGAAAAATACCCCGATTTAAAAGCAAACCAAAATTTCCTCGCGCTGCAGGAGGAGTTGGCTGGAACTGAAAACCGAATTTCGGTGGAACGCCGCCGGTATAATCAATCGGTTGCTTCTTATAATTCTACGATTCGTAATTTCCCCGGAAACATGCTGGCGAATATAACTGGATTTGAACGAAAGGCACCCTTTGAAGCGGCTCCGCAAGCGGCGGCCGCACCGGTTGTTGAGTTTTAGACCGAATAGGTTCTGGTTTTATAAAGGCGGCCTTCGAAGGCCGCCTTTTTTCATCTCAATGGTTGGAATGTAAGCTTGAACTGGGGTGATGCGCCCTTCACTATCCGCTGTTTATTCGGATCCCTTCAATTGGGCCGATATTAAGCTTTAGGAGTGCAGATGAGTTTACAGTGGATAGCTATAAGTATAGGTCTTTTGGCAACGGTTGGCGGCTTGATTGGAGTTTTTCGACCGGCTTTAATTGAACGGTTTGTGGAGTTATTTCCCCGTAGCGTGGTGCCGGCATGGATTTTTACGGCGTTATGTTGTTGGCTGGGTGCGCGCGAGGCCTTGGGCATGAATATGGGCTTTTTGGATGCCTATAAGAAATTTATCTATATTCTTTCTCCGGCGGTTTTTGTGGCGTGCGTGGTCTATATGAAGGAGCTCCTTGCGCCGCGGGCACTGGGCGGGTTTCTGCTCCTGATCGCAGTTCCAATTATTCGAACAGCATCCACCTCCGGCTCCCCCTTATTTCAGGTTCTGGTTGCGGTGGTTTATCTTTGGATTATCTTTGGACTCGTGCTGCTGATGTCGCCTTGGTATTTCCGAAAACTGTATGCACCACTTGTAAAAAACAAGACTCTCTTCAAAGGGATCGCTTGGGTTAAAACAGCATTTGGTCTTCTTTTCTTAGCGTTGGGCCTATTCGTCTATTAGGCGCGGTTTGAATGCGTAGACGAGGTTCGGCCTATTCATCCTCAGCCATGCCTTCGAGCAGTTTTTTGGTTTCCCAAGCGCGTTTGCATTTGCGAATTTGTTCGTTGTAATTTTCGACCATTTCGGGGGTGATGTCGGTCGCGTAGTTAGCGGCGAGGGCGGCCATGTGGGTGATGTCGCGGTATGCCTTTTCATATTCACCGGCAGCATAATGTGCTTCGGATAAGGTGCTCCAAACATGGTGATCTTTTGGGGCCATCATCATTGCTTCTTGCGCAATTTGGACCGCTTTTTTTGCATCACGAAAGGAGAGGTCTTCTGCGGTGGCATAGAGCCATGCGAGGTTGTTCTTTAATCTGAAATCGTCGGGAAAATCTTTCATTAAACTCATTATTTTCGTTTCGGATTTGACGTATTCTTTGGTTTCAATGTAGGCGAGGGCAATAAAGTAGCGTGCTTCTTTTTGGTTGGGATCAATTTTAAGAACACGTTCATAGGTCTGAACTGTCGCCTCAAAATCGCTCTCCTTCGTATAGGCTTTTGCAACGGAAAGTAAAAATGCGCAGCGCTCTTCATCCGTGCGGGTGGAAAGCTGGAGCCCCGAGGTTAAATTCGTTTTAGCTCCGTCCGCTTGTGCCGATGTTAGGGCCGTCACCAAAATTAGGGCGGCGATGAGTTGAGTTAAATTTTTCATAAAGGGATCCTAGTTGTCTGCTCCGAGGGTGACTCGCACCACGGTGGGGTCGGTTTTTATAAGTTGTAATCCAGAAGGGAGATTCATGATGACCGGGAGGTCGTAGACCGCACCGACTTCCAAATCATGGCAATTCACATAAGCAAAAAGTTCAGCGGGACGAAGTTGTTCAATACGCTGCTGTTTTCCTTGAATGGTGATTCGGATCGTTTCCGGCTGGATTTTGATCGGGCGCCGTTCGCCCGGTGCGCACATGGTTCGTACGGGAATTTGTTTAAAGATTTCGGTGCTGTTGCGCGCCTCCAGGAAAAACTCGACGGAAACCCAGTCGGGATCAACCAACATGCGGCCCGCTTGTGGAAGCGCAATTGGAACACTTTCCTTAAATGAGGTTTGCCGATCGGTCAGGTCGAGCGGTTCCGTATGAATATTTTCCATTTCATCAAGGACCTGTCGGGCGCCGGAAATACGAACGGAGGCGGGGGTGCAAACCACTCGACCAATCTCAAGCCCTTCGGGGAGCGTTCCATTAAAGGCGGCTTTAACGGGGAGGAGTCGTTCGATTTTTTGATCGAGCTTAATAACAATTTCCGACGGGCTGAATTGAACGACTTTGGCTCCGGTTGGGTTGCGAAGAAAGACTTCCTGTAGCTTGATCACCATTTCATCGCCCTGCTCGGGTTTTTGAATGGGAATGACCACGCGCAGCTGTTCGTTGTTGAGGTAGCGAATATCCTCGCGCGATCCACGGAATACAATATTTACCCGATGCACGGATTTTTCCCAAACGGCCCAGTCATTCGGCACATCGATATCGACCGCAATATTAGAGACCGAAACCTCGAAGCCAATATTTTTACGAATGCCCTGCCACGCAAAAAAGGCGAGGACCAAACAGAAGAGGAGGAGCCATTTATCTTTCTTAATTTGTTTTCGGAAGGAGGCGAACTTAGTCTTCATGGTGCTCCTCGTTAGCCGACATTAGTGCGGTGTTCGACAGGTTAACTTCGCCCGTCTCTATTTTTTCACGGAAGTGAGTGAGTCCAGTGCGTTCGCGGCGCAACATGGAGGTTAAGACACGCCGCAGGCGTTCGTTGTCCAGTCCACGCCGCAGGCGGCCGTTATACGCAAAGGAGACGCCCCCGGTTTCTTCTGAAACCACCACCACAATGGCGTCGGTTTCTTCGGTAATTCCAATGGCGGCGCGGTGACGGGTGCCCAGCATTTTGCTGAGCTCCTCCTTTTGGGAGAGGGGGAACAAACAGCCGGCCGCGCAGATTCGGTCGCCAGAAATAATAACCCCGCCATCGTGCAGCGGGGTGTGTGGAAAAAAGATCGTGGAGAGGAGCTCGGAGCTAACCGTGCTATTCATTTTTGTGCCGGTATCCTGAATCGAGCGCGTTCCAATTTCCCGTTCGATGGCAATTAATGCCCCGATCTTTCGTTGGGAGAGCAGTTTTACGGTTTGCATAAGGGGCTCAACCAAGCTGGTTTGTTTGGCCATTCCATTATTGCGCCATGGTTGGCGGCCCATCTGGGCAAGAACCCGCCGAATTTCGGGATGGAAAATCACCACCACCGCCAGTGAAATATAGAGCATTAGTTTGGATAAAATCCAGTTGAGAACATCCAAGTGGCTCACGCTCGTAATGGCGTATAGAATGCCAAAAAGAAGAATGAAGCCCGACAAAATGGACGAACCCCGCGTGCCTTTGAACAGGCGAAAAATAAAATAAAGCATAGCGGCTAGAATAATAATTTCTATCCACCCGGCTCCGGTCGGAAGTTCAAACGCCTCTTTTAATTGCATCATAGATCACCACCAGCCAGTCTATTCAACAATCGGCAAGTATCGCAAGTATCGATTACATCATGCACCCGTAAAATATGCACGCCGTGCATAATTGCCCAGGCCGCCACGCTCAGGCTCCCCGCTTTTCGTTCTTCCGGTTCCGCCCGTCCCGTCAGCTCGCCAATAAAACGCTTCCGCGATGCGCCAACGAGAAGGGGGAATCCGCCCGCGGCGAAGCTTGGCAGGTCGTGTAGCAGGGCCAGATTATGTTCCGTGGTTTTTCCGAAGCCAATGCCGGGGTCAACCACCAGATGTTCGCGAGCCACGCCATGGGCCATCGCAAAATCGACCCGTTCGCCTAAATAGGCCTGCACCTCCTTCACCACATTTTCATAGACTGGATTTTTCTGCATCGTCCGAGGCGAGCCTTTCCGATGCATCAGCACCACGCCCGCGTTGGCTTCGGCGGCGATACCGGCCATTTTTTCGTCGCCCTCAAATGCGGAAATATCGTTGATAATATGTGCCCCGACTTCCAGCGCGTGAAAGGCCACTTCAGATTTTATGGTATCGATTGAAATCGGCACATCGGATTGCGCACGAATCTTTTCAATGATTGGAAGAGTGCGAGAAAGTTCCTCAGCGATCGAAACCGGAGTCGCCCCCGGCCGGCTCGACTCGCCGCCAATATCAATAATATCCGCCCCTTGGTCGACCATTTCCAGTGCTCGGGCAACGGCGGCATTCGCATCGAAATAGTGGCCGCCGTCCGAAAAAGAATCGGGCGTGACATTCAAAATCCCCATCACCAAGGTGCGCCCGCCCAAAGTTAACGTGCGATCGCGGCACTGCCAGTCATAAAGAGGTTGAGCATTTTGCATAAAATTATAGCCCGATGTGTAATCCGTCCCAGGGGACGCGTACGGTTTCGCCCAAGTGGGCTTGAAGTTCGTGGTGCTCCGAATCGTGAGTGAGGTGGGTCAGAAACGATTGCTTAGCACCGATGGTCTTGAGCAGTTCAACGGATTCGCCGATGGAAAAATGGGTCGGGTGTTTTTTGGGTCGCAGGCCATCGAGAATCATGACATCCATGGAGCTTAAAAAGGAGCGTGTTTCGAGCGGAATACCATTGCAGTCAGGAATATAGGCCAGTCGTTTTCCGGCGGCCTCAACTAGAAAACCATAAATCGTATCCATTCCGTGGGAAACGGGCAGGGGAGTGATGGTTATGTTGCCAACGGAAACGGGCTTTGTTTGATCGGTAAATTGCACGCGCGGAACCCCCCCGAAGGAGTGGCTCGTGCGGTCGACATAATCAAACTTTTTCCGCATCTGCTTGATCGTTCTGGGCGATCCATAAACCGGAATATGCTCTTTTTGAAGATCGGAAAACCGGCGGACATCATCGAACCCAAAAATGTGATCGGCATGTTGATGCGTTAGAAAAACGGCATCCACTCGCTCGACACCAAACGTTAGAACCTGATCGCGGAAATCCGGCGGCGTGTCAAAAATCAGGTGTTTGCCCTCGGCCACGACATAGAGGCTGCATCGGCGGCGCTTATTCTTCTCCTCGGAGGAGGTGCACACCGGACATAAGCATCCAATCATGGGAATGCCGTGCGAGGTTCCGGGTCCTAGAAAAGTGAAGTTCATGGGCGAGATTCAGTTATTAGATCGTTAAGTTTTGAAGTTTTGAAAGGCTTAATCATTGGGTGGCTAGCCCAATTCGTCGAACCTTAAACGCGAAAACTTAAGAGTGGGCGCTACAAATCTTATTGTAGAAGGAGAATGGGCCCGCTTGTGTCAGTTGATCTGGAGGCGCGTCAGCGCTTCGGCCGTCGTGCTCGAACATTTGTTGGGCTTCATTCTTCTTGGTCTGATAAATTT
>JAUUYK010000023.1 GCA_030588285.1 Kiritimatiellales bacterium | reverse complement strand
TGCGGGGAGTTCTCCAGTATTTTTTCAACGGCCACGCGCGGTTGCACCTGAAGGTCGAATTCAAGCAACTCGGCCTGTTCCTGCAGGTCGCCCATATTGGCGAGCAGATAGCGCGCGCCGAAAGAGGTATGTGCATAACGTGCGTTGAACGCGGCTAAAATAATAGGAGTTGATCGGGGGATATCCATGGGGCAAGGGTATAGCGCGAACAAGGAGTCTACTCAATTTCAATTGACAATACATCCGAACTTAACGAAAACCTAACACCTATGAGCTTACTTATTTGTACCTATGGAAACCCTGTTCTGCGCAAAAAAGCGTTGGACGTGATGAATGTGAATGAGGAGATTCATATTTTGGTGAAGGAAATGTTCGATACCATGTATGCCGAAAAAGGCGTGGGCCTGGCGGCGGAGCAGGTGGGCCGCACCGAACGCCTATTTATTGTTGATATTTCGGCTGATGGCGATGTGGGCGATGACGGCGAACGCGAAAATCCAACGGTAGAAATGCCGCTCGTTTTTATAAATCCTAAAATCACGGGATATGGCGATGAGGTGCAGGTGGGGCCGGAGGGCTGCCTTAGTTTTCCAGAAATCTTTGCCAACGTGGAGCGATGGTACGAAGTGGATGCCGAGTACATCGACCTCGATGGAATCCCCCGAACGATCCACGCAAAAGGCCTGCTCGCCCGCGCCATTCAACACGAACTGGACCATCTCGATGGCATCCTGCTCGTCGATCGCATGTCGCACGTCAAAAAAGTGGCTCTCCGCGGAAAGCTCAAGCGCTTGGTAAAAGAGACGAAGAAGCTGCTTTAACGGGAAAACGGATGATGGATGGCGCATTATTTAAGCACCGTATTTTTTAATACGGGGAAATCCGTGTAAATCCGTGTTGATCTGTGGCTTAATATACGCCGTGACCACGTTAAATAAAACCATACAACTGTTTCTCGATGGCATTGGGCGACGGGATGAATACGAGTTTTATCTCGATAAGTTCCAGTCGGATCCGTCGGCCTGCTTTGCGTTGTTGTGCCCCGATCTCGAAAGTATCGAGGCGGCGGTTGAGATTCTGGCATTTGACCTCCATTTTCTGCTTCGCTTGGAGCTGGTTCCGGCCATTCTACTTTGTGGCGAGCAGGCGGCCGCGATGCAGCAGGCCCTGTCGGGAGAGGCCATTTTTGATTTCCATTCGCTGGATCAAGCTTTCGTCGGCGATTTTATTTTGAAGGCCCGCAATCTGGAACGAGTTCCGGTGCTAGTTGCCGAGGAAGAATCGTTAGAAAGTGCGTTGCTAAAACTGTTGCCCGCCACGGCTCAACGGGTACATTTCATCCGAGCGGCCGGAGGACTGAAGAGCGAGGACGGCGTGCTGCAACCGTATGTTTATACGCAGAAGGAAAATTTTATTCCGCTGGAAACCGTGAGCTTCGATTATCTTGCGCTGGGCCGCGACCTGTTGGAACAACGCCCCAGTGTTCATCTTTCTGTCACGTCGCCGATGAATCTGCTGAAAGAAATTTTCACGGTAAAAGGTGCGGGAACTCTATTTCGGCGGGGGAGTGTAATTCAGCATTTCAACGGAAGCGAAGAAATCGATCGGCCGCGTTTGCTGTCCTTATTAGAATCGAGTTTTTCGCGCGATTTAATCAACGTCGATTTTCTAGATAACGTCAGCGATATCTATCTGGAAAAAGATTATCGCGGTGTGGTCTTGCTCGAAAAACATCCTGCCGGACACTACCTCTCCAAATTCGCGGTCGGGCGCGAAGCGCGCGGAGAAGGCGTGGCGATGGAGCTGTGGCGCGAGGTATGCCAAAACCATGAAATGCTCTTTTGGCGGTCGAATGTATCGAATCCGTTTAACGCGTGGTATCATAAACAAGCGGATGGGCATCATGCGATTGGGCAATGGCAAATCTTCTGGCGCGGGGTTGCGGCCCATACGATTTCGGGGATTATCGACTATTGCTGTATTCGGCGGGAAGATTTTTCCTAAAGCGAATCATCGGGCTAGGCGGCCAATGCGCTGTTGCCTGCTATCTTCATGCTGACATGAAGCACGATCTCTCCTTGGTGGGCATTTTAATTTACCGTTTGCCGGCGCTGGATTTGGGTGGATTGTCACTTGACGGAGAGGGGCGGGGGGCGTAGTTTGCTCGCCTTGTTGTTATTTTAGCTCTGGAGAAGAGTGGGCCTTGCCCGCTCTTTTGTTATCTATAGGGTTAGTTATTTGAATTTTTAGGTATTAGTGGAAGGGAAGGTTGCGATCATGAATCCTGCAGAACTGAAAGCGGTTGTCGAATATATGGAAAGCGAGCGCGGTGTTGAGCGCGAGGTGATCATTAAGGCCATTGAGTTGGCCCTGCAAAGCGTTACAGAAAAAGATGATGATGGAGAGGAGGATCTGCGCATTGCGATCGACCGTAAAACTTTTGCCATTAAAGCCTTCCGCACGCTGACCGACGGTTCAGAAATTGAATCGACTCCCCGCCCACTCGGACGGATTGCTGCACAGACCGCCAAGCAGGTGATCATGCAGAAAATTCGTAACGCCGAAAAAGAGATCATTTTCGAAGAGTATAAGGATCGCATCGGCGAAATTATTACCGGAGCAGTAAGCCGCTTTGACCGGAGCGATGTGATTATCGACATCGAGCACGGCGAAGCCATCATGGTTTCTAAAGAACGGGTCCCAACCGAAGAATACGAAATCGGCGAACGCATTCGTGCCCTCATCCTCGAAGTCCGCGACCGCGAACGCGGGCCTGAAATTATTCTTTCCCGCAGCCACCCCGATTTTGTCCGTCGCCTTTTCGAACTCGAAGTTTCGGAAATTTCAGACGGGACAATGGATGTTAAGGGGATTGCCCGTGAGGCGGGATACCGCAGTAAAGTGGCGGTCATTTCGTATGACGAGCGCGTGGATCCTGTTGGCGCCTGCGTTGGCATGCGCGGCATGCGCGTAAGAAACATTGTTCGCGAACTCTCCGGCGAAAAAATCGACATTGTCCGCTGGAGCGAAGATATCCGCACCTATATAACCAACGCGTTGGCTCCGGCTCGGCTCAAGCATGTTGAAGCCGATGAAGCAACACAGACCGTGACCGTTACCGTGGAGCCCGATCAACTCTCTTTGGCCATTGGCAAGCGCGGACAAAATGCCCGGTTAACCTCCAAGTTAACCGGCTGGCGCGTGGACATCCAGAAGGATGAAGAGAGCATGGACTTTGAAGAACGCGTTTCCGTTGCAGTAACCAAACTCGCCGCCATTGAAGGAATTGGCGATGAGTTTGCCGATAAGCTGGTTTTCTCCGGCTTCTTAACTCTGGAGGGAATTCTAGCCGCCGAAATGGGCGACCTTTCCTCCATCGAAGACATTTCTCCTGCACAGGCGAAGTCTATTTGGTATGCGGCCGAGGCGGCCTATATAAAAGAACATGGTGAGATTACAGAATGATGAACGTTCAAGATACAGCTAAAGATGTAGGCGTCTCGACTGAGGAGCTAATCGAAATTTTGCAGGATATCGACATTGCCGTCGAGAGTCCCGAATCCGAATTAACGGATCCGCAGATTAAACAAATCTGCGATGAATTGGGCTATGCCACAATCGAGGAGGCCCGCGCGGATAATGTTGCGCCGGCAGAACCCGAGGCCGCTCCGGAAGAGGAGGAATCCGCATCCGAGGTTGTCGAAGAGGCTCCTGTTGCTGAAGCGGTTGCCGCGGCTCCTGCGGAGCCCGAAGGCGACCCCACCCTGATCGAGCTGAAAAAGCCGAAGGTCGTGGTTAAAGAATTTGCCGATATGCTGGGCATTAAACCCAACATGGTGATTGCTGAGCTGATGAAGATGAACATCTTCGCCTCCATCAACGCCGAAATTGATCTGAAGGTTGCCAAGCAAATTGGCGAAAAGCACGGTTTTACGGTTTGTAAAGAAGAGAAGAGAAAAGCGCCGCCGCCCCAACCAAAAGCGGCCAAAAAGGTGAAGAGCAAAGAAAATGTTCCCGATCTACCCGATGCCCTTCTTCCGCGTCCTCCGGTAGTTACTTTCATGGGTCACGTTGACCACGGTAAAACATCATTACTCGACAAGATTCGTAAAACCCGTGTGACCGCTCGCGAAGCGGGCGGAATCACACAGCACATCGGAGCCTATAGCGTGGAGGTGAACGATCACAAAATCACCTTCCTCGACACCCCCGGCCACGCGGCGTTTGCCGCCATGCGGTCGCGCGGTGCAAGCATGACTGATGTGGTGGTGCTCGTGGTGGCCGCCGACGACGGTGTGATGCCGCAAACTCTCGAAGCCATCAAGCACGCCAGAGACGCTGGCGTCTGCATGATTATTGCCATGAATAAAATGGACCTGCGTTCCGCAAACCCGGACCGCCTGATGCAGCAGTTGAACGAAAATGGCGTGATGGTTGAAGACTGGGGCGGAGCCGTTGGCTGTGTTCCGGTCAGTGCCGAAACAGGGGAAGGACTAGATTCGTTACTCGAGCGTATTTTGCTCGAATCGGAAATGCTCGAACTTCAAGCAAACCCGAATAAACCGGCCAACGGATTTGTGGTGGAAGCCCAAATGGAAGCCGGCATGGGCCCAACCGCAAGTATCCTCGTTAAAGGGGGAACGCTGAAAGTTGGCGATAGTGTCATTTGTGGACAATGCTGGGGCCGTGTAAAAGCGCTGATCAGCGATCAAGGCAAGAAAGTTCGGACCGCCGGACCTTCCTCCGCGGTGAAGATTTTAGGGCTCACCAATGTGCCCGAAGCAGGCGATGAATTTCAGGTGCTCGGTTCTGACCGCGAGGCGAAAGCCATTGCGGAAAACCTGCAGGCGGAAAATCGCGCGGCAACGCTTCAAGGTGTTGCTCCGAAAAAGATGTCGCTCGAGGATCTAATCAGCATGGCCGGAAGTGGCCCCGAGAAGAAAGAGCTTAAGGTCATTATTAAGGCCGACGTTCAAGGCTCGGTTGAGGCCATCCGAAGTTCACTGTTTGATATTAAGAGCGATAAAGTTGGGATTAGCATTATATCCATAGCGACCGGCAATGTAACGGCAAACGATGTTATGCTGGCCAGCGCCTCCGAGGCCCTGATTCTCGGCTTCCATACCGGAAGTGAGCCGGGGGCAAGCACCGCCGCCAAGCGTGAGAATGTTGAAATTCGAACGTATAATATTATCTACGAATTGATCGAAGATATGGAAGCCGAAATGAAAGGCTTGCTCGATCCAGAACTGCGGGAGCAGGTTATCGGCGAAGCGGAAATCCGCGAAGTATTTGAAATGAGTAAGAAGAGCAAAATTGCCGGTTGTATGGTGATGAGCGGCCGCATTTCAGCGAAAGCGAATGTGCGCATTAAACGCGGTCGCGATGTGTTGTTCGAAGGAAAAATCGGCTCGCTTAAACGATTCCAAAACGAAGCCAATGAAGTTCGTCAGGGGCAAGAGTGTGGTATTCGTCCCGAGGGCTTTACGAAATTCGAAGCGGGCGATTCTATCGAAGCCTATTTCGTGGAAAAAATTACGCAGGAACTTTAGATCCTCAGAACAAAAAGTTTGGAATAACGAAGGATCGTTTCCTTTAAAATCCAACAAAAAAACCGGCCGATATTTCGGGCGGTTTTTTTTGTGTTTGCACGAGGAATGCAAAAGAGGATCTCCTGCGCTGAAATTTCTTTCAGAAGCATCATCAATATTCGTTTGTCAGGAGTAAAACCAAGGAGGCTACAAGGGCAGCAAAGAAGAACGCCTTGGCGAAAAAAAAGCGCCTGCCCAGAAAAAACCGGAACCATAGCCGTCGAAGTCAAAAATGCCCTGCAACTGTGGGGCGTTTTTTGTTGTTTGAACGTACGTTTTCCGTCTATCTTTTGCGCGAGTTTAGGGAAGGGGTGTGCGTTATATGAGATGTCCGAAATGTGAAGACCGAGAAAATCGAGTCATTGATAGTCGCGAAGTTCGTAATGGCGATGCGATCCGTCGCCGTCGGGTTTGCGTGAAATGTGGCCATCGGTTTACAACCTATGAAGAAATTCAGCGCGCGCATCTTCAGGTAACCAAACGGGATGGCCGCCGCGAAGAACTCAGCCGCGAAAAATTAGTGAAGAGTCTTAATATTGCCTGTCGGAAACGGCATATCAGCGTTGAGCAGATTGAACGGGTCGCCGATTCGATTATTATGGCCGCGGAATCAGAATTTGAAAAAGAAATTCCAAGCATCATGCTCGGGAAAAAAGTGATGGTTGCGCTCGAGAAACTGGATGAGGTTGCGTATATCCGCTACGCCTCGGTATATCGCCGGTTTCGCGATGCGGGCCAATTCATGAATGAGGTCGAGCGCCTGATCGGTCGCGAATGAGATCGGCCGAATGTCAAATAGTGGAACCGCAGGATCCTTGGTTGGGTCATCTGCAGGATGTCTTTCAACGTTTGGGGATTTCTCCCGGAACTCTGGCGGATAATGTTTCAGCAAGCATTGCCGTGTATTGCCGGCAGTTTCATCCGCAAGGTGTTCAGGATTCCGAGTTGGTATTGCTGATTGCGCGGGCTTTTTGTGCGGTGAATGATCGGGGGGCGGCTGAGCGGGTTTTGAGTTCGCTAAAACCGCATTGCCGGCATCGTGCTCGGTGGCTGGAAATCTTGTCTGAGCTCCATCATTTTCCCTCGCTTCTTCCCTATTTTTCGCGCGGGGTTATTCGTCCGGCCGATTGGGTGGGCGCGCAATTGGACCGGATGTGGACGCTCGATTTTGACCGACTGGCTTTGGACGAAGCGGAAAAACACGAGATGGTTTTATACCGCTCTATCCGAGTTCTTCTTGGACAGATGTTTGTTTTCTGGGAGGCCACGCTGGGCGAGGGCGTATTGGGGTTGAAGGGCTTGTCGGCGTTAAATGTGGAAACGCAATTAAACCAACGTCAAACGCTCACGGAAACCGACGACCTGCTGGACTATATTTCCGACCTTTTTGTTCATCAAAAAGAGGTGCGCAAGTGGACCGGTATTCCCTCAATTTTGAATCTGGATTTATAACAATAACACGAATAGGTTCCCTATGATTGGCTCGTTCAAAGAGATGGATAAAAAACGGCAGGCATACGATGAAAAACGCCCCGCTATCGATCTTTCAAATCCAATTTTTAAGTCGCCATTTTTGCCCCTGTTCGGAAGTATTCTTTCGGGTATATTGCTTGCGTTAAGCTTTCCCACCTACGGGAATTCAACGCTGATATTCGCGGCCTTGGTTCCGCTGATGTTTGCGGTACACGCGGCCTCGGTAAAGAAAGCGGCGGGGCTCGGACTTTTGTCGGGCTTTGTCTTTTTCATCATGTCGCTTTCGTGGCTTCAAAATCTAACGGGGATGGTTGAGGGGCTGGGACTAAAGGCGAGTGCTTTGCTGGGGTACGGTATTTTAGCGCTCTACTGCGCGCTCTATTTTATTCCGTTTGCCGTTACCGTTGCGGCGGGGACTAGGCTGTGGGCGGGGAACAATCTCCGGAAAAACATTCGGTTCATGTTTGCGCTCACGATGGTCTGGGTGGGTTCCGAATATCTGCGTGGCCTTCTCTTCACCGGATTCCCGTGGAATCCGCTCGGTGTTTCTCAATATGCGAACCCCTCTATTATTCAGATTGCTGAATGGGGCGGGGTGCATATTGTTTCCGCTTACATCGTCTGGATGAATGCCGGGCTCTTCATCACGTTCCGGCAATACACGCATGGAACCCGCGCCAGAAAATACCGCCCGCATTATGAACTGATGATTGGAATTCTTCCGGTGGCGCTCTCCGTGGCTTATGGCATAAACGTGCTGTTCAACCTGCCGCAGTTTTATGAAGGCGTTAACGTGGCACTAATTCAACCGAATATTCCGCAGCCCGAAAAATGGGATGCCGAAAAGGAACAGGAAATTCGTGATCGACTCGAGGAGCTTACCAATGCGGCCACGCAGCGTATTGGACTCGACCTTATTATCTGGCCCGAAACCGCGGTGCCCGATTTTGTGCGCATCAGCCAACCCAGTTATAGTCTCGTTAAACGAATGAGTGCGAAAGGAGTGCCCATTTTGGTGGGCAGCATGGATGTTCACCAGACGAATGCCGGCCAGATTTTTCACAACAGCTCCATTTTGTTTGGAACCAATGGGCTTGAAATTGCGACTTATAACAAGCAGCACCTGGTCCCTTTTGGTGAATATGTTCCATTTTCGAAGGTGCTGGGTCGGTTTACTCCTGTTGACGTTAATTTCCGTGCTGGAACCGAAAGTACGATTATTCCGCTTCATGGGGCGGCCTCTTTTTCTTCTTTAATCTGTTTCGAAGACATCGTGGCTCCACTGGCCATGAAGGCCACCCGGGCTGGAGCTCGTTGGTTGGTGAACCAAAGCAACGACGCCTGGTTCGATCCCTCGTCTCAATCGGAGCAGCATTTGGCCCATGCTATTTTTCGGTGTTTAGAAAATCGGATTCCGATGGCGCGGTGTTGTAATACGGGCGTCACGTGCATCATCGATGCTTATGGAAATGTGAATCGAACTCTGGATGTCCGGACTAAAGGATTTTCCACGGGGGTAATTACCCCCCGCCCCGTGGGACTTGAAAAAACCTTCTATACTCGGCACGGCAACGTCTTTGGAAAAGTAGCCCTATTCGGCGGTGCCATCGTCTTTTTTGTCCTGTACTCTGCGGGCCGGAAGCGAAAAAAATCAGAACAGCAGGGGTGAAATTGTGTCGCTCCTAACGATGAGACAAAGCTATGCACGATGAACTAAAGCCAAAGGTTGAGAGTTTCCGTACGCAACTGACGGAAATGGAAGGGTATCTCGATATTGTTACGAAACGAACGGAGCTCCATGCACTGGAGGCGCTGGCCGCGGAGCCCGATTTCTGGAATGATCAAACGAAGGCACAGTCCAATATTGCGGCCTCAAAAACACTCAAGTTGGTTCTCGATCCATTCGATACTATCGACGCAGGACTAGATGATGCGGAGGTGATGCTGGAGCTGGCCGAGGCGGGGGAAGCTGACGCGCTGGCTGAAGCGGCCGCCGAACTTGAAAAGGTGGAGACGAGTTTTCAGGCCTTGGAAATGCAGTCGCTGCTGGGGGAGGAGTTCGATGCGAATGGGGCTTATCTCACGCTGCATGCGGGAGCCGGCGGAACGGAAAGCTGCGATTGGGCAGATATGCTCTATCGGATGTTCACGCGCTACGCGGAACGGAAAGATTTTAAGGTTCAGATTATGGACTATCAGGCGGGCGAGGAGGTGGGCATTAAGAGTGTGACGTTGCTCATGAGCGGCTCCTATGCGTATGGCTTGTTGAAATCAGAGCGAGGGGTGCACCGGCTGGTGCGAATTAGTCCGTTCGATTCGCAGTCGCGCCGCCATACCTCGTTTGTTGCGGCGGATGTGACTCCGGAGCTTGATGACGATATTGCCATTGAAATTGTAGAGTCGGATCTGCGGATTGATACCTACCGTGCGCAAGGCGCGGGGGGCCAACATATTAATACAACGGATTCAGCAGTGCGGATTGTTCATCTCCCAACC